>JAUSGV010000040.1 GCA_030648675.1 Dehalococcoidales bacterium | reverse complement strand
TCGATGCCGCCGATGGCTACCAGAGGCAGCGATACCGCTCGTTTTATCTGCCGCAATCTTTCGAGTCCTACCACCGGTGTTTTGACTCTTGAAGCGGTAGGGAATATTGCCCCAACGCCGAGGTAATCGGCTCCGTCGGCTTCGGCGGCGATCGCCTGCTCGATTGTCTCCACCGATGCCCCCAGCAGCTTGTCGGCCGGCAGCCATTTTCGGGCTGCTTTTACCGGTAAATCTTCCTGCCCGACGTGCAGGCCGTCGGCATCGGACTCCAGGGTAACATCCAGGTGATCGTTAACGATGAAAAGTACGTTTTCATTGGCACAAAGGTACTTTAAAGACAGAGCGGTCGCAATCACGTCTTTACGTTTTGATATTTTGTCGCGTAATTGAATAACTGAGGCTCCGCCTCTTATTACCAGGCGGGCGGTTTCGACAGGGTCGCGGCCATTGAGAGACTCTATGTCGATGACGACATAAAGCCCGTGGAGTCTATCAAATTTTTCTTTGCGGAGCAGTTTGGCGATAAGCTGTTGTTCGAGGGTGTAGAGATCGAACCGTGCCCGTTGAAATTTCTCCGGATTTAACTCGGGCGGCGTGCCCGGTATCTTGGTCAATTCTTCCAGAGTCCTTAGCGATTCCTGTACTCGTTTGGCGTTGGCGACGACTACGGCAGGCAGGCTGCGCGTCTTGTCTTCCCCCGGGACTCCCATGCCGGCGCCGACGTCTTCGGCGGCGTTGCGTGCCTGCAGCAGTTGCCGGTGGAAAGCGATGTCTTCTCGGAGAAGATCGTGGCGAAGAGTCTTGAATTGCTGGGTCAGCCCGGCGTCGTTAAGAATCAAGCGGGAAATTTCCTCGAGGAGGCGAAGTCCTTCGCCTGTTCTGTTCAGATTGGCATCGATGATACGCAGCGTGTTGTCCGACATCATATTGAATCTAATTTTAGCACAAGCACCCGGCGAAAACGAAATCCGTTGGTTAGCCAACGGGGCTCGGCTGTTGTCATTCTCCGCGAAGGCGGAGAATCTATCGTTTCCCCCTAGCTGGATTCCGTGCCTGCACGCAGAAGTGCGTTACGGCACGCAGGCGTGTTACGCACGGAATGGTTTCGGATTTAGCCCATTTGGTATTTATCTCTTGGTTATTTCGTTTTAATCTTCCCCAATAGCATTCTCGATGTGCTCGATACGCTTAGCTTTGCCCGCCTCATCTATCTCTAGAACGACCACGTCGATACGCCATTGCCGCGGCTGTTTTTCGAGCCCCTGCAGGTATTGGAAAGCGGCCGTTTTCACTCTCCGCTTTTTACCCGCCGTGATCGATTCTTCCGGCGTTCCATATTCGAGGTTCCTTTTGCTTCTTACCTCGACGAAAATCAGGAAATCCTTGTGTTTGGCGATGATGTCGATTTCCCCGCGGCGGCAGCGGAAATTGGTATCGACGATGCGGTAACCTTTTTTCTTGAGGAAACCCTGGGCTAGTTTCTCACCCAGGTCGCCGGTTTCCTTCCGGCTCATAGGTTTAGAAACCGATTCGATTTACTAAGGGGTGCGTTCATAATTTTCCTCTCCCTTGAGGGGAGAGGATTAAGGTGAGGGTGACGCATAACCTTATTACCCCTCACTTTCGTCTCTCCCGCAAGGGGAGAGAAACAGAATTGGACGAACATTCGGCGACCGGACGAAAAGATTTGCGGTGTATAGGTGAGGGCCCCTTCTCCGACAGACACCTCATATGCTCCGCCGTGCCATAGCCTTTGTGAACGGCCAGGCCGTATCCCGGGTAGGTCTCGTCAAGTTCCACCATAAGGTGGTCGCGATTCACCTTGGCGATGATAGAGGCACAGGCGATCGACAGGCACAGGCTATCGCCATCGGTAACGCCTTTTTGCGGGAGCTTGATTCCGGGCAGAACCAGGTAATCGATCAAGAGGGCTTCCGGCGCCGGAAATAGTTGCTTTATCGCCATTTTCATCGCTGCGTGCGTAGCGAATACTATACCCCTGGTATCGATTACTGTGTTTTCAACGGAGCCTATACCGATAGCCATAGCCTCACCGCGAATATAGTAGGAAAGTTCTTCCCGTTTGGGCGCATCCAGCAGCTTGCTGTCGCGCACCTGCTTGAGCCAGCGTGATTTTATTTTGGGAGGCAGAATAACCGCCGCGGCTACAACTGGCCCGGCTAGGCAACCGCGCCCGACTTCGTCGACGCCGGCAATATATTGATACCCCTGCTGCCGTAGCAGCTTTTCTTCGGCAAAAGTCGGTACCGGGATTTTCCTGGCTGGTTTAGCGGTTCCCTGCCTTCCGTTTGCCCTAGGTTTCGGCTGATCTTTTCTTACGGCTGCGCGGGAGGTTCCGCAGGCGGTACCGGCGGCTCTGCCTTTGCGACGGGTTGCCCTACAGCAATGTCCTCTTTAGGCAGTGCTTTTTCGGCTGGCTGTTCGGCTTTGGCCGGTGCTGGCTCCGGTTGAGACACAGGTTTCACCGCTTGTGCCGGGGGAGCCTCTGCTTTAACAGGTGCTTGCTGCGTGGTCGGATCCGTTTTTACTGTTTGAATTGTGGAAGACGGGGCTCTTGTATCTGGATGCCGATCTCTTACAGGCACCGGTTCTTTTGCTTTGGGGGCGGGAGCCGCTAGAGGTTCCTGCTTGATTAAAGTGATCTCGGTAAGAGGCAGCTCTACCGTAGCCTGGGTTTCGTCGAGAACAACGAACACCGTTTCTTTCAACGGATTATTGCCGACCACTTTGCCCGGGCCGGTCGCGGTGGAAACCCGCTGGTTGTCTCGCGGCATTTTACCTTTCATCAACTGGTAGAATTCGTTTTCGTAGACCAGGCAGCACATCAACCGGCCGCAAACGCCGGATATCTTCATCGGATTCAGCGGCAGGTTTTGCACCTTGGCCATCTTTATGGAAACCGGGGCGAATTCGTGCAGGTAGCTAGAGCAGCAAAGAGTTCGGCCGCACCGCCCGCAGCCCCCGATTTCTTTGGCTTCATCTCTGGGTCGTGTCTGCCGCAGTTCGACCCGCACCCTCAGTTCGCCGGCCAGCTCGCGGACCAGTTCGCGGAAGTCCACTCTCTCTTCAGACCGGAAATATATCGTTACCCGCTTGCCGTCGAAATCATAATCCGCGGAAGTCAGTTTCATTGGCAGCTTCAGCTTATCGACGAGTTTGCCGCATTCCGCCAGGGCTTCTTTTTCCTTGGCTTCCAGTTCCACGCTCCGTTTAATGTCCTCGGGTGTGGCTTTACGGACTATCGGCTTGAGCGGTTCTTTTATCTGGTCGGCGGGGGCTTCTTTAGGGGCAACAACTACCGTGGACACCTCCCACCCGTTGGCGGTCTCGACGATAACACGATCGTCTAAGTTAAGTTCCGTTTCGCTGCCCGGGTCGAAGAAGCATACGGCTTTGGCTTTTTTCAGTCGTACGCCTACGATTTTTCCCATGATGCTTAGTTTACCATAAATTAAGGTGTTGTCTTTGCGAGTCCCTCCTCATTTTTGAAGGACGAAGCAATCCGTTTAACCGTTTCGGTCAATTCGGATTTCGGAATTCGTGCTTCGCCCCGATTCACCAAATTCATGCTGGGCGTCCCGTATGCAAATCGGGACGTATTTCGGATTTTCTAACTCGCCGCCTTTTTCTTCCCCTCATTCTTCCCGTGTTCCGGCATGCTGAGCATCAGCACTTCCAACACCAGTTGCGGATTGGCATTTTGCCGCAATTGTTCCGCCGCGGTTTGAATGCCGGCAATCATCTCCCTGATCTGCGCCAGAGTCTGATTCCGTGCCAGGTCGGTAAGCCAGGCAAGCCGGTCGAGGTTCGCGACGTCAGCACCGGCCCCGGTTTTCACCAGCAGTAAGTCCCGCCACCAGTCGAGCCATAGCGATAACCTTTCCGGTATCGACTGTTTACCCGTCCAATGAGCGACATAATCGAACCGAGTTTCATAATCGGCTCCGATGATGGTGAGTAATTCGTCCAGCAGCTCGGTGCGCTGCTGCAGAATACTGTCGTTCAGAGCTGCGGTTAAAGCCCAACCGGGGCAGCCGTGCGACAACCGGGCAAGAAGCTTCGCTTTTTCGGGATCTATGCCCCGCTCTTTGATGAGGGCCTTTTCCATTTTATCCGCCGGCATCGGCAGCAGTTCGACTCTCTGGCAGCGTGAAATGATTGTTGCCGGTATCCGGTGTTCGTCAGAGGTCAGCAGAATAAAGACTACTTTCGGCGGCGGTTCTTCCAGCGTCTTTAGCAGGCGGTTTGCTGCCCCGATTGAAAAGA
>JAUSGV010000149.1 GCA_030648675.1 Dehalococcoidales bacterium | reverse complement strand
GAGGCTTCAAGCGCAATAAAAACACCGAGCAGGAGAAACCAGAACAAGAAAGGACGGCGTGCTGCCCTCTCGATAAGCTGGCTGACCCTCCCCTCCCATGCCAATTTCGCCGCCCAGTTTTCAAATATTTGGGTCAGGATCCTTCTCAGCCACAACCCTACGGCATACGTCGCACCCACGGCGAGTACCGGAACAACCACCTGAACCCAATTAGCAGCCAACCATTGCACCGTTCATTACCCCCGGGAGGAATCAAGCTATCTGATCCTTCTTATTATTTTATCACGAACGATTTGCCGCTGCCTCCCGGCACGATACCAGCCTACAGGCGAGGGAAATAATCCGAGTCTTAAATAAGAGCAACGGGTTTGGCGGAAAATAGCTTATGATTTGGGGCCGGGACGAACTTTGGCTTTTTGAGCTCGCAGGGGTAGAGAAAAGCGGAATCGGGGCTTAGGAACTAATCCGTATCGATTCGGATTTCTTTGGCGTAGTTCGTCCCGCCCTTTTTAGACATCCCATTAACCTTGATCCGTTTACCGATATTCGAAGCTAATTCGGACAGGCTTATCTGTTTTCCGTTCTTGTCGTAGACCGTAGTGGAACTGATATCGATACTGATACCGGCACCGGCAACTTTGATTACGATAGTTTTCTTAGCGGCGTTGACCGAATCAAGTTTACCTTCAAGCTGGGCTTGCCCATTGCCTTTTCCCTGATCTCCGGTTTCTTTGACATCCTTCACTGAAAGGGAGTTATTACTCGTGACACCCTTGACTTCGAGGTTCTTTCCTTCGGCAGGCGGGGTTTTGCCCTCGGGAGCATCAATAGGAGTGTCGCCAACGTACCAGACCTTGCCGCTTTTATCGGTACCGGTGAATTGGCCTTGTACCGTAACAGCCGGTTGCGGCGCACTCTTTATTTCGAGATCGATGATGTACACCTCATTATTTTTGTTGATGGCATCTATTTGCAATTGACTGTTGACGGGCGGGATGTCACCGGAAAAGTTCACATTCGCCAGTACCACGCCGCCGACGTTCCAGTTTTTTCCGGAAATACTGAGTAGCGCACCTTCGACCTGGAATCGGCCTTTTTCCATGTTATCGCGAACAGACGGATTGGTCTCGAGGAACGCGGTATTATTAAAAGCCGTATCGGCTATCAGGTTCGCCCGCTGCAGACTTGTCATCGTCTGCTGCATGGCGTTCCCACTCTGATTGTTCGCGTTCAGGATCGTCCCCAGGGCGATCTGCTGATTAGCGGTCGTCTCCGCAAAACGACTTAAGAAGGCACCGGCACGATCCGATGGAGCTTTTTCGATCTCACGAAGTGCCGCGTCCGTCTTTTCCGGCACGGCAGCCAGGGCGGAAGCAGACGGTGTGCGGTTAAGGCTCAACTCTGCGGCCACCTCATCGATACGGCGTTGTGCCAATTTCAAATACAGGTACGCCCTTTGCTCCGGGTCTCGCGTCACGGCAACCTGTACGTTCTCCACCCCTATTTTAACCTGATACAAAACGTCTCCAGGCAGACTGCTTTGCGCCGCGTAAACGCTACCGGTCCCTCCGGCCAGTACTACCAAAGCCATAAGGCCTGTGGCAGCGGCCCTGACGGACAATAAAGATATAAACCAACCACGACCGGATTCTTTCGCGATCTTCGCTTTAGCCGGTGCGGTTTCCTCAAATAAACGGCTGCGGAGACGGCGGCGAAACTCCGGCGTCGGGGAAACGTTCGCAGTCTTAATGCCCTGAACCAGTTCCAGCATCGTTTTGAGTTCGCTGCTCAACTCCGGGTAACGGCGCAGGCAATCCTCAACGGTGCTGCGTCCTTGCTGCACCTCTTCGATACACTCTGCCAGAATTTCTTCTTTCCGGCTCATCGGTTAGATTTCTCCATGATATCTTTCAGATCTTTCAGAGCACGATACTGCAGCACCCTGACAGCGCCTTCCGTTTTGTTGATAGCTTTCGCTACTTCCTCGTAGCTCATTTCACTGATAAACCGCATATGAATTACCGTCTGCTTGTCTCCCTTAAGCTTCATTATGGCATCTCGAACATGCCCTCGGGTAAAGTTTATTTCCGCTTCTGTCTGGGGATTGGAATCGCCGGCCGGATCCATATCATCCAGGGGGACCAATTTCTTTGCCGAACGGTAATGACTGTTAACCAGGTTCCTGGCGATCGTGATGAGCCAGGCGATAAAAGGAGAGCCGCTCATTTTGTACTTGTCGATAGAATTCCACGCTCTGACAAAAACTTCCTGCGTAATGTCCTCAGCGTCGGCCTGGCTGGGAAGCCAGTAAAAGACAAATTTGTAAACGCGGTTAATATGCAGGTCGTAAAGAGTAGCAAACGCTGTTCTATCTCTTTTTACGGCTTGCTGCAGTAATGAAACTTCGGAGTCGGGGTATTCTAATTCCAATAACGGGTACCTGATCGCCGAATTGGCTTCACCTATATTCAGTATGCCCTCCATGCCCCCCAAATTGCAAATCCAACCGACGTTAATGGTTCAGACGTCTAACCGGTTGTCATGAGCAGCGATTGCTTCCATGACCGAGGACATGTCATGCATCAGGCGAATCAGCCATTCCGGGGGCCGAATCAGCCCGGATATATCTGGCATTCCTTGTTCCGATTCCTGAAGAACCTCAACGATTTCCATCTCCCTCCCTCCCAAAATACTGATGTCTTGAGCCTTCGGGTGGAACGCTTCGGTCGGCAAACCGTCCGCATCTTCCGTAGCGTTTAGGCTCTTTCTATAAATAGATAATGCGGTCAACCCCGGTTTTGTTACACCGCGAATATTTTAAGATCGTCGATAGCTGCAACTTACTGGAGCGCGGTCGATGGCTCTTCCTTGCTTCCAGCAGGTTTGACGGCTGAATTCAGGTAAGGCATAATAGTGAAATTGTTTGAAAAGCAAAAAGCCGGTAGTGCCGCGTTTTAGCTGCGTGGAGGGGTGACCGAGCGGCCGATGGTGACGGTCTTGAAAACCGTTGTCCCTGCAAGGGGACCGTGGGTTCGAATCCCACCCCCTCCGCTTTACCCTGAGCGAACTAAGTGAGTCGAAGGGCGAACCCCAATCCCCAGTCCCAGCGGCCTTCATAACCTGACAATTCTGCGGTTCCTGCGTTTCTATATTTGGAACAGATTTGCACAGGCTTCGTTTTGTAGTAGTATGGGGTTGGTCTAAAGATAAGGAAACCTATGGCGTCCGACCCCAAAAACAAAATGCAAACCGAAGCGCAAAAAGAGGCACGTCTTGCCGGTCTTTACGATGAGTATTTCGACAAGATCGCCCGTTACGCTTACGCTCGAATCGGTGACAGGACTGCTGCCGAGGATATCGCCGGTGAAGTTTTTCTCAAAGCTTTAGAATCGTTAAAGAAGTATGAAGAACGAGGTCTGCCGATGGAGGCCTGGCTTTTCAAGATAGCCCATAACCAGGTTGTCGACCATTTAAGGGAGACAACGAAAACGAAAACGAAAACGGTACCGATCGAGACGGTCGAGATCACGGACAAGGATGATCCGCAAACTGCGGCGGAAACAAATATAGAGATGCAGAGAGTTACTGTCGCCATGAAACAACTAACCAACGAGCAGGCGGAAGTGATCAGGTTACGCTTCTTGAGCGGACTCAGCTCGCACGAAGTTGGAGAAATGCTGGGCAAGAACGACGGTGCCGTACGAGAAATGCAGCGGGCAGCGATGGAAAAGATGAGAAAGCTCTTAAATATACAGGGAGCATGATGCCGGAAAAGGATTTCGACGTCGTACTGGACGAATGCGTCGACCGCCTGAATCGCGGTGAAAATATAGCGGCTTGTTTGGCCGACTTTCCGCAGCACGCCGCGGAACTCGAACCGCTGCTGAAGGCGATGACCGGGACCAAAACGGCATATTTTTTCACCCCTTCGGCAGACGCAAAGCGCACCGCCAGGGAACGGTTTCATGCAGCGATGGCTAAGCGGAGAGAGCCGTCTTTTTGGCAGAACCTTTTTGCCCACCGTTTTGCTCTGACCGCGGCAGCGGCGGTGATAGTCGTCGCTTTTGCCGCCTTCATCGCTTTAAGAACCCCGGTATTCCAGCAGCCAATTCCGACGATAACCGTTGCCGCCCCAAGCGCCGAGGGTAATTTTGCCTTCCTGGTGAGCGACGAGGTTAACGCCATCAGCGACTTCAGCGACTTGAAGGTAACCATAGAAAAAGTAGGACTGCTCCAGGGCGGGAATTCCAGCCTTTGGGTAGAATTCACTCCAGAAGTCAAGGAATTCGATCTTACGCTGCTGCCGGGCGACGTAACACAGGAATTATGGAGAGGGAACGTCCCGGAAGGCGAATATAGTAAGGTAGTCATATATGTAACTGCGGTGAAGGGTACGCTTAAAGCGTCGGGTGAAGTCCTGGATATCAAGCTTCCCAGCAACAAGCTACAGATGTCCATGCCTTTCCAGGTCGGCACCGGCAACGTCACCAGCTTTACCTACGACCTGACGGTGGTGAAGACCGGCGGCACCCGGAACAGCAAATACCTGCTTAAGCCCCAGATTGCCGATAGCGGTGTCAGCCAACAACCAGCACCGGCGATATCGCCCGCTTCGGCACATAACAAAACGCCTGCAGCATTATCAACGCATAACCAAACGCCGGCCCAACCGCCAACCTCTACGCATAACCTAACAACAACTCAGCCGCCAGCAGCCTTGCCGGATCAGGCCAAAGGCAAGCCGCAAAATTAACATCCTGACACTTTTTGCGTTTCCACGTTATTAAGGATAAAGAACAACATTCAGGAGGCAAAACATGAAAAGAAAAATAGTCAGCTTGATGGCAACAGCCCTTTCCGTCTTTTCCGCGATAGTGCTGGCCGCTTGCACCGTGCCGGGCGGCACGACCGGCCCGACCGGGTCGACCGGTCCGGTAGCCAGTGCCGGGACGGTACAGATGTGGGTAACGGATGCACCCCGCACGGATAACGTCTCGGAAATCTGGGTAACGGTCAGCGAAGTCAAAATCCACAAAGCCGGCAGCGGCAATGTCAGCGATAATGCGTCGGATAACGTTAGCGATAATACCTCAGGCAACGTAACCGGCAACACGTCCGAGGGCCAGGAAGATACCAGCCCGGAGAACGCCGCCGGTTGGATCACCATAAACATCACCGGGGCTAACCGCTTCGATTTGCTCACTCTGCGCGGCGATGGCAACGGCAGCGGCCTGCAGCAGATACTGGCCACCGCCAACCTGGCAGCGGGACGGTATACTCAGATCCGCATGTCCATTTCTAAAGTAGAAGTTAAACTCAACGGCGTCCTGGAAGACGCAACCATACCGAGCGGTAAACTGAGATTCGTCCATCCGTTCGAGATTCAATCCGGTAATGTAACGAAGCTGCTCTTCGACTTCGATGCCGATAAATTCGTCACCGTCACCGGCAATCCCAACGACCCGAAGATTCTGGTAAAACCGGTGGCAAAGCTGATCGTATCGGCCCCTCACGGCACTGATACCGACCATCCGACAGGGAATCAATCGGGAAATCACACCTCGAATCAAACCGGAGCCCAGGATGGAGCCCAAAACGCACCTCAGGGCGGGCCTCAAACTGACAGAGAAGAACTGAAGATAACCACGACCGGTCTTCCGAACGGCACTGTAAACACCACCTATAACGCAGCACTCGCGGCAACAGGCGGAACCGGTACTTACACCTGGAGCTTGCAAGGCGGCGTTATGCCGGCAGGCTTAAGTCTGAGCGCAGCGGGAGTTATCTCCGGCACGCCGACGTCTTCAGGTAATTACAATATCGTGGCAAAGGTAACCGACAACTCTACGCCGGCAAAGATCGACACCGCACACTTAACCATCAAAATCAACTGACGCACTAATCAGAATAAAAAGGGACTCCGATAAAACCGGAGCCCCTTTTGTTTATACTGTGATAGCAATACACCTATATAAGTTGTGATAATATTTTTTCAAAAGGAGGCTTGTATGAATCCTGATGAGTTGTCACCCAAACAACGTGAAGAACTACTCGGAGCATTGAAAGCCCGTTTTGAGAAAAACATGAACCGCCATCAAGGTCTCGAATGGGCTAAAGTACAAGCAAAACTGGAAGCTAATATTGAAAAACTATGGTCACTCAATGAAATGGAAAGAACCGGTGGTGAACCGGACGTAGTCGGGCATGATAAAAAGATGGGCGAATACATTTTTTATGACTGTTCCGCGGAGAGCCCCGCAGGCCGTAGAAATATTTGTTATGACCGGGAAGCACTTGAGGCACGGAAAGAACATAAGCCAAAAGATACCGCTATGGATATGGCAGCTGCCATGGGCATCGAGATTTTAACGGAAGAACAATATCGAGACCTGCAGAAGCTGGGAAATTTCGATGCGAAAAACTCGTCAAGCTGGTTGAAAACACCTTCTGAAATTAGAAAACTCGGCGGTGCCATCTTTGGCGATTGGCTGCCGCGCCAGGATTCGAACCTGGGCAAAAGGATTCAAAGTCCTTCGTGCTACCCCTACACAACGCGGCAATTAACGGGCGACTAGCTAGTCGCTTCCAGCTTTAGTTCTATTTTTTTAGCTTTAACTTTTTACTTTTTAGCTTTTCTATGGTGCCGAAGGTCGGACTCGAACCGACACGAGGGTTACCCCTCAACAGTTTTTGAGACTGCCGCGTCTGCCATTCCGCCACTCCGGCAAGTAGTAAACACCTAATTCACAAAACCATTCCGGACTTGATCCGGAATCCAGAAATCAGCTTTAACTTTTTAGATTTACTCTTTACGTATTAAATTTCGTGCT
>JAUSGV010000144.1 GCA_030648675.1 Dehalococcoidales bacterium | reverse complement strand
AACGGCGGCACCCGTGCCCTTCACCGGCGGTGCCGTCGGCTACCTGAGCTACGACCTCTGCCATTTCATCGAACGGCTGCCGCAAAAAGCGGCGGACGACCTCAACCTGCCGGAGTGCTATTTCGGCTTTTACGACGCCGTCCTCGCCTTCGATAATAAAGAACACAAGACTTACATCGTCTCCACCGGATTCCCGGAACGGGACGAGAACAAGCGGCTCGCCCGGGCCGCCAAACGCATCAACGATCTAAAGGACAGACTGGCCGGGACTGCGCCGCACAACAAATCATTCCCGGTTTCCTCCCCGGCGCGTTCCGTATTGAAGAGCAATTTTACGCACGAGGGATACGTCGCTACCGTAGCCAAAGCCAGGCAGTATATCATAGATGGCGAGATCATCCAGGTTAACCTCTCCCAACGTTTCGAAGCCGACATTGCTATTCCTCCCTGGGAGCTTTACCGTCGCCTGCGGCAAATCAATCCAGCGCCGTTCGCCGGCTACCTCGGCTTCGATGGTGTTTCTATCGTCAGCTCCTCACCGGAAAGATTTATCCGGCGGAGCGGCGACTTCGTGGAAACCCGGCCTATAAAAGGCACCCGGCCGCGCGGCAAAACGGAGGCGGAAGACCAGGATCTGGCCGCGGAACTTCTGGCCAGTGCCAAAGACCGTGCAGAAAACGTCATGATCGTCGACCTGGAACGCAACGACCTCGGCCGCGTCTGCCGTGTCGGCTCCGTCGTAGTAACCGAGCTCGCCGCTCTGGAAACTTTCCCTACCGTGTTTCATCTCACCTCGACCGTCACCGGCAGATTGAGAGAGGACGCAAATGCTATCGATATCCTCAAAGCGACCTTCCCCGGCGGCTCCATAACCGGTGCCCCGAAAATACGGGCTATGGAGATCATCGACGAGTTGGAGCCGACGCGGAGAAGCGTGTACACCGGCAGTATCGGCTACCTTGGTTTTAACGGCGACCTCGACCTCAACATCGCCATCCGCACCTTCATCGTGAAAGGAGTCAGGGCATACTTTCAGGTAGGCGGCGGCGTGGTGTACGATTCCGATCCGGAGGCCGAATATCAGGAAACCCTGCACAAAGCCCGGGCTTTGATCGACGCCCTGAATATGTAGCCATGTGTCATTGCGAGACCGTTCCGCCAGAGGCGGAAGGCGAAGCAATCTCGGTTCCTTCGTTGTCATTCTGACCCCGATGAAAACCGGGGGAAGAATCTGGGGGTGGGGTGCCCTTTCTAATAGCCCACCGTCAAACAGAGTATAATAAAGCAAACGTTCAGGAATTAGCATATGAACGACATCGTTTACTTAAACGGTTCCCTCTTCCCCGCCGGCCAGGCCAAAATCTCCCTTCCAAAAATTTCCTCTCCCTTGACGGGAGAGGATTAAGGTGAGGGTGAAGAGATTATGGGTGAATTTGTTTTTTTAAATAACGAAATTGTCCCCGCCGACCAGGCCAAAATCTCACCTCTGGACTACGGTTTCCTTTACGGCTTCGGCCTCTTCGAGACCATGCGTGCCTACGACAGCAAGGTATTCAAACTCGATGCCCATTTAAACCGTCTCGCCCGTGCGGCAAAGACGCTCGGCATGCCACCGGTAACATTTGACCTGAAGCAAGCCGTAGCAGACATACTAAAAGCCAACAAGCTTACCAGCGCTCGCATCCGCATTACCGTTTCCGCCGGCGAGGGCAGTACCACCCCTGATCCTGCCTCCTGCACCAAACCGACTGTGTTGATCACCGCCCGTGATTACCAGCCCCCGGCAGAAGAAATTTACGAAAAGGGATTCAAGGCGGTAATCTCCTCTATCCGGCGCAACAGCCAGTCACCGCTTTCCCACCTCAAGTCGGCCAACTACCTGGAAAACCTTCTGGCTAAACAGGAAGCGAAGAACAAGGGAGCCGACGAAGCCGTGTTCCTCAACGAACATGACCTCGTTGCCGAGTGCAGCACGAGCAATATATTCATCGTGTCCGACGGAATCCTGCAAACGCCCCGCGTCGAGAACGGCATTCTTCCGGGAATCACCAGGGAAACGATCCTTGAGTTAGCCCCAAAGCTGGGCATCGAAGCCGTGGAAGAGGACCTCTGGCTCGACGAACTTCTCGAGTCCGAAGAGGCTTTCCTGACCAATTCAATGTTCGAAGTCATGCCGCTGGTCAAGGTCGCCGGAAAGCGCATAGGCTCCGGCAAACCTGGGTTATTGACACGGAAACTTCGTGCCGCATATAGTGAACTTGTAGCGGGATGATAGGATTAAAACACAAAAAAACAAAATCAACGCATCCTTGATGTTTGTATTTGCCGCTCTACTTTTGCTGTCGTTTTCCTGCGGCTCTGCCAACCAACAAGACGTTTCTTCACTCAAGCCCAAAACCTGGCCTTCGGGTTGGCTTACCGGGGTTAATGAGAATAATGACGGCGTAAGTTATGTACCAACCGGGGGAACTTGACAGGCTCAATAAAGCCGGGCTGTTTGCCCGGCCCGAGTTTAAGGAGTGTTACCGCCCCCGAATAATCGCATCGCTCATCCGGCAGACCCTGACCATTTCTTTGACGTCGTGTACCCGCACGATGTCCGTTCCTTGCGTGATCGAGATCGCGACGACGGCGGCGTCTCCTTCTTTCCGGTCGTCGGCGGTAACATCCAGTACCTTGCCGATGAACGACTTCCGTGATCCCCCGACCAGTATCGGCCTGCCCAGTACCTTTAGTTCGTGCAAACGCCTGATAATCTCCAGGTCCTGCTGCCACGTCTTGCCGAAACCGATGCCGGGGTCCAGTATGATGTTCTCCCGGGGCACGCCGAGCTTTATTGCAGTATCGATACTTTGTTTCAAAGAAGCGATTACCTCATTCATCACGTCATCATAGAACGACGTGTCCCGCTTTACCCGGGAATCATAACCGCCTTTGTCCCGCTGATTACTCATCAGGAGTATAGGGACGTTGTTTTTAGCAGCAAGTTCACCGAGTTTCGGGTCGCGTTTTAAACCCCACACGTCGTTCAACATCGCCGCCCCGGCCTTCAAAGCTTCGCCGGCTACTTCCGATTTGCTGGTATCTATGCTTATCGGGATGCTGATCTCTGCCGCCAGCCTTTCGATCACCGGTACCACCCGAGCTATCTCTTCCTCGACAGAGACCGGAGCAAATCCGGGTCGGGTGGATTCCCCGCCGATATCCAGGATGTCGGCACCGTCCTTAACAAAACGGCGGGCTTGCTCAATCGCGGCTTCCGGCGCGGCCAGCCCATCGCCGGAAAATGAATCGGGCGACAGATTAATTATCCCCATGACGTAGGTACGCTCGCCCCAGCGGAATTCCGTGCCGCCGATTTTGGTGGTACCAAGTTTAGTCATAAGTAAGCCTTAATCACACAATTTTATGTGGATTGCTCCCGCCTGCCAAAGCCTTGTGCGGCGGGCAGGTCGGTTCGAAATAATTCGAATCTCGCAATGACAATGAAAAAGAGGACTTTAGTGGTACCAAGGTTAGTCATATGTTTCCGCCTTGCAGAACTGTCATTCCAAACTTGATTTGGAATCCAGAAATCGCACCTGCTTTAATTACGCTGGATTCCGGCTTATACCGGAAAGACAATTCGTGTCTGTTTAGTATAGCACCAGCGTATTTCCAGCGATGGGCGCCGAGAGGGAGTTGATATTTATACCACAATCACGGGTGAAAATCCCTCCTACCCCCTTTGCGAAGGGGGGAAACGATGGCCGGGATCGTCTCATCCCGCTTCTCTATTTCCATCAGGATACACTTTGCGGAGACTCACCATGACAGGCGCCTTCCCAAAATGTGATGATTTTGTAATGTTATCGATATTCCCTTTATAACAATTTTATGTGTTATATTTTAGAATAACAGGGGTTCTTTTTCAAAATTGCTTGCGGAGGCGGAAAGATGGCAAGGACGACAAAACTGAACGGCAAATCGATGACTTTAGCAGGCCCGGAAATAAAAGTGGGACAGAAAGCTCCCGACTTTCACATGGTGGACATCGACGGCAAAGAAGAAACCCTTTCGCAGAGCCAGGGGAAGATCCGGCTGCTAAGCGTCGTCCACTCGCTCGATACACCTGTCTGCAATCTGCAGACGCAGCGGTTCGAGCAAGCAGCCAAATTTCCCGGCGTCGTGATATACACGGTGAGCATGGACCTGCCGTTTGCCCAGGCACGGTATGCCAGCGCCAACAATATCCAGAACATAAAGATTTTGTCCGACCACCGCCTGGCTTCCTTAGGCCGGGCTTATGGAGTTTTAATCGAGGACCTGCGGCTGTTAAGCCGCGCTATCTTTATCATCGACCAGCACGACGTCATACGTTATGTAGAGTACGTACCCGAGGTATCTCAAGCCCCGGACTACGACAAAGCCCTGGCAGCACTGCGCGGTATCGCGGGCGTTCCGGCAGCGGCCGGGAGCGGCGCATGAACGACCTTTCGCTGCCTTTCGATACCAAATACATGCCGCTCGCAAAACTACAAGAAATGCACCGCCGTTCCCTTGAATCCCCGGAGGAATTCTGGGCGGAGCAGGCCCGCCAATTGGACTGGTTCAAACCCTGGGACAAAGTACTGGAATGGGACCCGCCGTTCGCCCGCTGGTTCGTCGGCGGACAATTGAACGCGTCGTATATTTGCGTCGACCGTCACGCCAAATCGTGGCGGCGGAGCAAAGTGGCGATCTATTGGGAGGGCGAATCGGGCGATCGTAATAGCAGGGTATTGAGCTACTCGACGCTCTATGCCGAATTGAACCGTTTTGCCGCATTGCTGAAAAAGCTCGGCGTAAGTAAGGGAGACCGTGTAGCGCTTTATATGCCGATGATTCCGGAACTGCCGATATTCATGCTGGCCTGTGCCCGGATAGGAGCTATCCATACCGTCGTCTTTTCCGGTTTCAGCGCCCAGGCACTAGCCGACCGCATTAACGACACCCAGGCCAAAATGCTTATTACCGCGGACGGAGGTTTCAGAAGAGGGAAGGTCCTTCCCCTCAAAGCCACCGCCGACGAGGCGGTGGCTTCGTGTCCCTCGATCGAGCACGTCATAGTAGTAAAAAGGGCGGACAACCCGGTAAACATGAAAGACGGCCGTGATATTTGGCTGCACGAGCAATTGGAGCCGGAGACGCACTATGTCGCACCGGAGCCGGTCGAATCGAACCACCCGCTGTACATTCTCTACACTTCCGGTACAACCGGTAAACCCAAGGGCATAGTCCACAGCACCGGCGGCTACATGGTGCATAACTATTGCAGCTACAAATGGGTTTTCAATATCAAAGAAGAATCAGTGTACTGGTGCACTGCCGATGTCGGCTGGGTAACCGGACACAGCGAGATCGTCTACGCGCCGCTGGCGCACGGGGCAGCCATGGTCATATACGAAGGTGCCCCCGACTATCCCGACGTCGACCGCTGGTGGCAAATAATCGAAAAATACGGCGTGAGCATATTTTACACCTCGCCGACCGCCATCAGGATGCTCAAGGGTTTCGGGGAAAAGGAAGCGGATAAACACGACCTCAGCAGCCTGGAACTACTGGGAAGCGTGGGAGAGCCGATAAGTCCCGAGGCCTGGCTTTGGTTCTATAAATATATCGGCAAGGAGCGCTGTCCCATTGTCGACACCTGGTGGCAAACGGAAACCGGTACCATCATGATATCACCGGCCCCGGGGATAGTATGTGCCCCGTTAAAAGCCGGTTCGGCGACCTTTCCTTTGCCCGGGGTCGATGCCGAAATAATCGATGAAGCCGGCAATCCGGTCCCGCCGGAAACCAGAGGATACCTCGTACTCAAAAAACCCTGGCCGGGAATGATGCTGGGGATTCACAATAATCCCGACCGCTACCGGTCCACTTACTGGGAGCGCTTCCCGGGGAAGTATTTATCCGGTGATTACGCCGTAACCGACCGCGACGGCTATTTCTGGATACTGGGTAGGGCCGATGAAGTACTTAAAATAGCCGGACACCGGCTCGGCATTGCCGAACTGGAAGATGCCGCCGCTTCGCATCCTTCCATTGCCGAAGCTGCCGTAACGGGTAAGGCCGACCCGGTAAAGGGCGAGAGCATAGTGGTTTTTGCCCTCCTGAAACCGGAATTCACTCCCTCGCCGCAGGTGAGACAAGACCTGATCTACCATTTGCGGAAGGTTATCGGTCCGATAGCTACTCCGGAAGCGGTATATTTCACCACGAAACTGCCCAAAACCCGGAGCGGCAAGATTATGCGGCGGATACTGAAAGCCGTGGTGGAGAATACCCCCATCGGGGACATTTCCACTCTAGAGGATCAGACCGCGGTCGATGAGGTGATCAAGAGCTTCCAGGAACAGTCGGCGGAACAGCCGGGGAAACCCGTCTCCAGCACCGGGTAATTTGCAAGGCCTCGCCTTGCAAGGCGAGGCCTTGCGAGGCTACTACGGATGAATACCGTTCGTGCTGAGCCGGCAGCTTGTCAGAGTTTATCGAAGGAAACCACGACGGAGCCCTTCGACAAGTTCAGGGTGAACGAAATAATAAGCTGTTATTAACTTTTAACTTTGACTTTTAACTTTCTCTTTTGCCTTTTGACGTTTGAGTTATTCTCTTTGGTTTTTGATATTTGATATTTAATTTTTAAATTTTGCTTTCTTAATTATCCCTTGATCACCCCAATCGGTCTGGTCCTGGCAACAATTTTCGAAATCCCGGTCTTGCTCGCCACATTGACCACGGAAGTGACGTCCTTGTAGGCTTCCGAGGCTTCTTCGGCAACGCCGGACATACTGCCCGCCCGCACGATGATGCCCCGGGCCTCCAGAGATTTCAGCACGTCGCTTCCTCTGACGCCGCGTTTGGCGGCAGCACGGCTTTTGACCCTGCCGGCACCGTGGCAGGTCGAGCCGAAAGTCTCCTCCATCGCGTGTTCCGTGCCGACGAGCACGTAAGAAACCCGGCCCATATCGCCGGGGATCAAAACCGGCTGGCCGACCTTCGCATATTTAAGCGGTATGTCGGGGTGTCCCGGCGGAAAAGCCCGGGTGGCCCCTTTGCGATGGACGCACAGTTTCATCTTCCGTCCGTCCACGACGTGGTCTTCGATCTTCGCCATGTTGTGGGCGACGTCATAAACCAGTTCCATGCCCAATTGCGCATCGCTTTTCTGCATCACGCGGCTGAAGCTCTCCCTGACCCAGTGAGTGATGCACTGCCGGTTGGCCCAGGCGTAGTTGGCCGAACACCTCATCGCCGCGAGATATTCCTGTCCCTCCGGTGATTTTACCGGGCTGCAAGCGAGCTGGCGGTCGGGCAATTCGATACCGTACCGGTGCATGGCACTGAGCATCTTCTGTATGTAATCGCCGGCCGTCTGATGCCCCAGGCCGCGCGAGCCGCAGTGTATCAGCACCATGACCTGCTTTTCGCGGTCGATGCCGATAGTCCGGGCAATTTCCGGCTCGAAGATATGATCGACAACCGCGACTTCGAGAAAATGGTTCCCCGAGCCGAGTGTGCCCAACTGAGGCGTACCGCGCTCTTTGGCCCGGCTGCTTACCATTTCCGGATCCGCCCCGGCTATTTCTCCACCTTCCTCGGTTGTTTCCATGTCCTCCGGGCGTCCGAAGCCGCGGTTCACCGCCCACCGCGAACCCTTGACCAATACCTCATCGATCTCACCGCGGCTCAGCCTCACTTTACCTTCGGAACCAAGACCGGAAGGAACACTGGCATAAAGAGTATCGACGAGCTGGTGAATCAGCGGACGTACTTCCTCTTCGGTAAGGTTCGTGCGCAGCAAACGCACTCCGCAATTGATATCGAAACCAACGCCGCCGGGAGAAACCACGCCGTCTTCGACGCGCATCGCGGCAACGCCGCCGATGGGGAAACCATATCCCCAGTGGATATCGGGCATGGCCATGGAGTATTTGACGATGCCGGGCAGGAAAGCGACGTTAACCACCTGTTCCGGAGCCTGTTCGTCAAGGATATTGTCTATCATGTCCTCGCTGGCAAAAATCAGACCCGGCACCCGCATGCCGGCTTTATAGCTCTGCGGAATTTTCCAGCGGTAGTCGTCGATCTTCTCGAGATGCCCCTTCCATGCTGTCATAAGCCGCCTCCCTAGGACTAGTTGTGTAATTTCATTGTTATTATTTGCTTGAGCTATTGGTGATTGGTGGCACAGAACCTGCCCCGTACTCCGATACGGGGTGTTCCCGCCTGAGCGAACTTGCATTGCCATTACACGAATCTCTGCCAGATACTAAATATCGAAGATGACCCGGACTCTATTCTTCTCTCTATCGACCTGGAGAAGATAATAGGTGGCAGACTTAACGCCTATCTTTATTATATGACGGGACGGATCGAATTTCTCACCCCAACACTTTGCCTGCATGGTCTTGCCGTCGAATTTTATGATATCAAACCTTTTCAGCAATAACATCTCGACGTCGAAGAAATATAGAAGGCGGTTGAGCCACTCGAAAAGCAGGCTTTCCGTATCGTTTCCACTTACCTCGACGACACGTGATTCCGTTTCTCTAACCAGCCTGAGGTCGGCGATAATGCTGAACATGCCGTAAGCCGCGTTGGCGAAAGCCTCCGGCAAATCCTTGCCGTAGGCGATCAAGCCGGTATCGGCCGTGTGTTCGATCAAGCGAAATCGCCGTGCCAACGCCACTGAATTTCCCCCTTACTTCAATGATACGCTGGAACTTTACCGCGGTAAACATGGAACAACCCTATAGAGGAGTGTTCAACACGATTGGCGGGAAAAGACCGGAAGTGCGAGACCTAGCCTCGCAAGGCGACGCCTTGCGAGGCTATTAGCACGCATTTTGAAACTGGTAACCGACGCCGGGCACGGTCGTGATCAGCTTCGGTTCTGCCGGGTCGCGTTCAAGCTTCATCCTGAGGCGCCGGGCAAACACGTGCAGGTACTCCGTTTCATCACGGTACTCCGGCCCCCAAACCTTATTCAGCAGATACGTGTGGGTCAGCACCTTGCCGACGTTCAAGACGAACTCCTGCAAGAGATTGAATTCAGTCGGCGTCAACTTGATTTCTTTGCCGGCCACGGTAACCTGCCGCCCGGAAAAATTTACCGTGAGGTCGCCGCAGACAAAGGACGGCCCGGAGGGTGGAGTATTCGACATTTCGCTGCGCCGCAGCGTCGCGTTTACCCGGGCCAACATTTCCGCTGCCCCGAAAGGTTTGGTTATGTAATCGTCGGCCCCTATATCGAGGCATTTTACCTTGTCCCCTTCGTTAGCCCTGGCACTGAGCATAATGATCGGAGTGTGAGTCCACTCGCGCAAGCGGCGGCAAACCTCGAACCCATCCAATTTGGGCATCATGATATCAAGAAGGACAAGGTCGGGGACTTCCTTTTCGAAAACCTGAAGAGCGGCCGCCCCATCCATCGCCGTCAAAACTTCGTAGCCCTTTTCTTCCAGGTTGGCGCGCAGGAATTTGATGATATTTATTTCGTCGTCGACAACAAGAATTCGCTTCTTGACCACAAAATCACTCCGGTTCAGTTTTTGCTATGCCACCTTTCTCACGGCGTCGATCAATTCCTGGGGTTTAATGGGCTTCCGCATATACCCGTTAGCACCAACGCTTTTGGCCAGCCGTTCGTTTAATTCGTGGCCGACACCGGTCAACATGATCACCGGGATATTACTGGTTTGTGTATGCGATTTCATTTCATTTAGAGCAGACAGTCCGTCGCTTTCCGGCATCATGATATCCATCAGGATAACATCCGGTACCTGCCGCAAGGCCACTTCTAAGGCCTTTTCCCCATTCTCCGCTTCGAAAATCGTAAACTCTTCCTCAAAAATCCTTTTTATCAGTAACCTGATGTTCGGCTCGTCATCCACAACCAGTAATTTCTTCTTGGGAGAACTTTTATCACTCATTGAACGTTAACTCCTTATCAGGCTTGTATGGCATATGTCCGACATCTTTATTTATTCCCGGAACCTTCCCGGCTCTTGAGCATAATTTCGGCTATTTTGGGATCGAACTGCGTCCCTTTGCACCGCTCGATTTCGGCAAAAGCCGCATCCGGACTGAGCGCTTTGCGATACGGCCGTTCGGAAGTCATCGCTTCGAAAGCATCGGCCACCGCCAGTATCCTTGCCCCCAACGGTATTTTTTCAGCGGCCAAGCCATCCGGATAGCCGGAGCCGTCAAAGTGTTCATGGTGGTTTCTCACCAACTTAAGAATTTCCTCATCGGCGGCAACCGGTGCCAGGATGCGCTCGCCGATTTCCGGATGCTTCTTAATCTCCCGGAATTCATCATCCGTTAAGGCCGCCGGTTTGTTCAGTATAGCCTCGCTGATACCGATCTTCCCGATATCATGGACCATCCCCGCCAGAACGATAGTGTCGATAGCTTCCGGAGACAGCCCCATTCGCCGGGTAATGGCCGCCGCCAGGTCGGTGACGCGCTGCGAATGACCGCTGGTATATTTGTCCCGGGCTTCCAGCGCATTGTTCAGTGCCCTGATGGCATTGAAGAAAGAGGCACGTATCCTGCCGGCTTGCTCGGCAACTTTATCCTGCAGATGTACCTGGTATTCCTTGTTTTCGATTTCCAGGCGCCTTTTTTCCAGGGCGCGCCGCGCGCTGTGCAGCATGTCTTCCAGATCGAAAGGCTTAGTGATGTAATCGTAAGCGCCATGCTGCATGCACTCGATGGCGGTGGTAACGTCAGCCACGGCCGTGGCCATAACAACAGCGGTATCGGGGAAATGGGTTTTTATCTCGGGGAGAAGTTCGATTCCCGACTTCCCCGGCATTTTTACGTCGAGGAGGACCAGGCTGACCGGCTCTGTATTCAGCTTATCCATGGCTTGCGCGGCATTACCGGCTTCAACACACCGGTACCCGGCGTTGACCAATTTTGCCATGACCAATCTCCGGATCGAAGCCTCGTCGTCTACGATCAAAACTGTTTGTAGTTCATCAGCCAATTCCGGTTCCTGCTGCACCCCACGCCCATCACGGCAAAATCAATGATGAAAACCTGCGAAACCGCGATATCACGAGCATCATTTTCGCGTTTCCGGCTGACCGCCGCCTTCGCACATTTCAAACCGAGTATAAACTTGCGGAAAGTGACTGTCAAGCCAAAATGGAGGCATCCCTTAGTAATAGTAGACGGAGGGATTTCAAAAGCGATAGAATTGGCACAACATGCAGATTATCTGCCTCGATATCGGTTCGACCACGCAGGACATCCTGTTTCTGGACACCACCCAACCCGTCGAAAATGCCGTTCAATTGGTCCTGCCCTCGCCGACGATTCTCGCCGCCAGGAAGATCGAGGCGGCCACCCGGCAGGGAAAAAACATCGTGCTTGCCGGCGATACCATGGGCGGAGGGGCTTGCACTTCAGCGATCAAGCGGCATCTGGAAGCTGGGCTAAAAGTGCTGGCCGGGGAGAATGCCGCCCGCACCTTCGATGACGACCTCGATATTGTTTCTTCGTGGGGAATTAAGATCATCGCCGACGGAGAAAAAGCCGGGGGTCGGGACAGCACAACCATCGCGATGGCCGATATCGATCTCGCACAATTGAGGCAAGCACTTTCCAACTGGAATATCGACCTTCACCCGGACGCGGTCGCCGTAGCGGTCCTCGACCACGGTATCGCGCCGAAAGGGGAAAGCGACCGTCTGTGGCGCTTCCGTTATCTTGAGCAGCTTCTCCAGGCCAACCTGACTCTCGAAGCCTTTATGTTTTCCGGTACGGAAATACCGTCACATTTTTCCCGTTTACTGGCCGTAGCCAGAAGCTTTAAGGAAGATGCCCCGCTGGTGCTCATGGACACCGGGGCTGCCGCGGTACTCGGCATATGCCTCGATCCAATGGTGGCGGAGCACGAAAACCGCCTCGCCATAAACATGGGCAATTCCCACACTCTCGCTTTCAATCTGCAAGGCACAAAGGTGCAGGGATTCTTCGAACACCATACTTCCGCGTTGTCGGAAGAACGGCTGGAGCAACTCCTGGCGAGCACCGTTGCCGGGACTCTCAAGGGACATGATATTCGTGAAGAGGGTGGTCACGGCGGCCTGATATTTGAAAAAGGGGGGAACCCCTTCATCGCCGTCACGGGGCCAAGGCGGTCGCGGCTCGCCCATTCCCACTTGAAGCCTTATTTCGCCGCGCCGTTCGGCAGCATGATGCTCACCGGTTGTTACGGATTGCTCAAAGCCGCCGCGATCAAACTTCCCCGCTGGCGCAACGAAATCGAAAAAGCCCTGGCCCGCTAAAAGCCATCATATAATCCCCAATCCCCAGTCCCCAATCCCCGCTTAACCTTTTTGCTTTTCTCTTGAGCTTAAGGTTTGAGTTTAAGCTTTGTGGTTAACCTCATAAGGCCTCGCCTTGCGATCGCAAGGCGAGGCCTTGTAAAACGAATCCTTAGCTTTAAGTTTGGTCTTTGGACTTTGGCATTTGGACTTTGATCTTTTATTTTTGCTTTTTACTTTTTGATTTTTAATCTATAATGAAGCCAATCTGCCCGCCTGCCGCCCGCCTTCCAAAGTTCCGAAGGAACGGCGGACAGGGAGTCATCAAGGGACGGCGGGCAGGCCGTGCGGAGGCATGCATGAATTCACGACAACAAGAAATTGCTGACCGGCTCGAAGAACACGCCCGGGTCCAACACGAAATCGCCCGAACCAAACTCGGGGAAATCGAAAAAGCAGCGGACCTTATCATCGCGGCCATTAAGAACGGCGGGAAAGTTATCATCTTCGGCAACGGCGGCAGTGCCGCCGACGCCCAGCACATCGCCGGCGAACTGGTCGGAAAATTCAAGATGGAAAGACAAGCCCTTCCCGCCATCGCCCTGAACACCAACACCTCGATCGTCACCGCCCTGGCCAACGATTACGGTTACGAAACCGTATTCCGCCGCCAGATCGAGGCTCTCGGCAACAAAAAGGATATCGTCATCGGCATAAGCACCAGCGGTAATTCTCCGAGCGTGATCGAGGCCATCAAAGCCGCGAAGAAGCTGGGAGCCAAGACAATCGGTCTGACCGGCGGCAGCGGCGGGCAACTGGCGAAGGCGGCCGACTTTACTATTATCGTGCCCTCAGACAACACCCCCCGCATCCAGGAAGCCCACATCACCATAGGGCACATCGTGTGCGAATTGGTGGAAAAAGCGTTAGCACAACAATAGATGATACCTTTCGCCCAAGAGAGGCACCCTCAACGAATGTCATTCCGGCGAAAGCCGGAATCCAGGCTATTTTTTCAAGTACGATTTCTGGATTCCGTGCCTGCACGCAGACCTGCTCGCCGAACAAGTTCTTCCTGCCCGCCGCACAAGGCTTTGGCAGGCGGGTGGCAGGCGAGAGTGCGTTACGGCACGCAGGCGTGTCAAGCCTTGTCCCGTACTGCGATACGGGAACGGAATGGTAGCAAGCTAAACGGGATAAAAGGGTTTGATTGGTTAAGATGGAAATCAAGATAGAATGAGACTGCTTATCACCCAGGAATCGGACTGGATAAAACGGAACCCGCTGCAGCAGCACCACCTCGCGGAAATGCTTTCCTTAAGAGGACACGAAATACGTGTCATCGATTATGAGTTGCTGTGGCGTACGCAAGGCAGGAAAGAACTTTTTTCCCGGCGGCAGATTTTTCCCGACGTATGCAAAATATACGATAAAGCCAAAGTCACGGTCGTCCGCCCCGGCATCGTAAAAATACCCGCGTTGGACTATTTTTCGCTCCTCTTTACGCACCGCGGCGAAATAAACCGCCAGATAAAAGAATTCAAACCCGATGTCGTAGTCGGTTTCGGTATCTTGAACAGTTGGCTCGCGGTAAAAGCCGCCCACAAATATCATATCCCGTTCGCCTATCACTGGCTCGACGTGCTGCACTGGCTGATCCCCTTCAAACCATTCCAGTCCCTGGGGAAGTTCGTCGAGGGCCGCA
>JAUSGV010000130.1 GCA_030648675.1 Dehalococcoidales bacterium | reverse complement strand
CACGGGCCGCTCCATAGCAAGTAAGGAGACGTGTTATGAAAATATTGCCGGGTTCGCTTAAGCACCAGAAAGGGCAGATATTGCCCCTCCTTCTGATAGCCATGGTCGTCGGTGCACTTTTGATAGTCCCTTCTCTACAATACGTTGGGACTCACGTCAGGACAGGCCAGGTGTTGAAGGAAAACGTCGAAGGGCTTTATGCGGCTGACGCGGGAATCGAAGATGCTTTGTGCCGGATACAAGCAAATTGGGCCGACTGGTCAACGACACCAAGCTGGCAACTCGATTATGTTCTACCCGGCAATCCAAATCAAATGACCGTAGAGGTAACGGCAAATGTAACCGATACCATCCTGGGAAACAAGATTGTGTCAAAGGGGACTAATCCTCCCGACCAGCACACCGAATGGTTATCGATAAACACGGCAGTGAGTTCGACTCCTTCCACCGATCCTGATCACCTCGGCCAGTATCTATATACGTTTGTGTCAACTTTAACCAACCTTCATACCAGTACGACGCATATAGACGTGGTATGGTTTGGAATTCAGGCCGGCACCTTTTTTATAGACGGGTCGACCCAATACACCGGAGACTGCGCTGCGGGTTTCCCAAGTGATCCCGACACAAAAACCGGCGGTGGTGGGAACCCTCTCTTACTCATCTGGGGTGACACGGATAACCCAAAGCAGCTTTTTACCTTGGGCGCTTCGGCCTCTGAGATCTTTACCTTCCAGGTATGGGGGCCTACGCCGGACGCGGAACTACCGAGCGGAATAACATTCTACGACGCTGTAATGCCGAATGATACCGATAAAGGCGCGGCTATAGGTAACAATCAATACGCGTATCTCCTGCTGACATCCACTGCCACTAACCAAAACGGGCAGCAGGCAACGATCACCAGCCACGTCATGATAGTCAACAAGATCGATTCGGGAAATATAACAGGTGTCGCCAAAATGAAAATATTGGACTGGCAGGTAACACCGTAGTAAGGAGAAGAAGATGAAAGCGAAAATAAACAAGAGGTTGTGGCTTATGATGGCCACCGGCGTCTTCCTTGTGGCGCTGACAGCCCTGGGTGCCGCTTATTTGGGGCAGATCCGCGAACAGAAACGCCTGGCTGCGGAAATTGCAGACACAAAAGCACAAACCCGTGCTATCTCTGTGACAAACATAGAATCTCAGCGGTCAAGCGTCAATGTCACCCTCTTAAAATATTCAACAGATATTCAGAACACCACGGCGCAGTTGACTGTGCCTTTGGTGGCTACAGATATTTTCCATCAACTCTTGACGATTGCCGATAACGTTGGTGTTCATGTTTCAGTCATAGGTTCCAGCGTTCAATCCAGGTCGGTGATTTCCGGGATTCCTTATCAAACAATCTCATTAGACCTTTCGGTGAAAGGTACAGAACAAGATCTATACGGTTTTGTGGATTCCGTAAGCAAAAGCATCCCAACCGGTGTAATACAAAATATTAACATTCGTATTTCAAACGCAGCGTCGACAGCGGGAGCCGAAATGACAACGAAGCTGACTATCTACAGCTACAGGGGTGAATGAAATGGTGAGAAGAACATCAACAGCAGAAACATTTGCATTCGAGGGCGACAATAAGGAAACGCCGCCGCCGAATTTTCAAAATGCAGCCGCTAAACCGTCGAGACTAAGGAGATTAATGGCAAGGGCAAAAGCCGCTATTTACATAGATGATGCGAGTGTAAAGATTACCTTGGTGAGAGCAAATGCCGTTGAAAAATGGGGGACCGTTCCGTTGGAGCCGGATATCGTAAAAAACGGGATAATCACTAACCCGGACCTTCTTTCTTCCAAAATCCGAAACCTGCTAAAAGAAAATCGAATCAGGGTAAAAAAGTTGGTCGTCGGTCTCAGCGGACTGCATGCGATTACAAAGGTTATTACTTTGCCACATGTTCCCAAAAAGCTGCTCCCGGACGCCATCAGTCACGAAGCCGAGAGGGAACTTCCCGTATCCATCGATACAGTCTATCTTTCGTGGCAAATCATCCAACAGTCATTCCTGGAAACTTCGGTTTTTCTGGTTGCATACTCTCGAGACGTGATCGACCCACTCGTCAAAACTCTGAGCAAGGCGGGGATAGCATCCTATACGCTTGAACTGGGTCCTTTAGCCCTTAGCAGAATCGCAAACACTCCTACTTCGGCTGTTTTTGACGTACGTCCCGGAGAGATGGATATCGTCATCACGACCGGAAACGTACCCGATGTAGTGCGTTCAGTCCCCCTTCCCCGGGACCGGTCAATCGAAGAGAACCTCCCAATAATTAGAGAGGAACTGGAACGAACGATATCGTTTTATAAACCCGAAACAACAGACAGGGACATCCCCTTCTTCGGCTTCGGAGAACTTGAACTCGGGATGTTTGAATACCTTTCCACGGCGTCGAATTCAATCATTACCTCACCCTATCCTCCTTTGTACTATCCCGAAGAGTTTTCTCCCCGCGGGAATGCGATCAGCCTTGGCTTATTGATGCCAGAACAAAAAACGACCGATCCCGCTTACCCAAAAATAGCGACTCTAAATTTACTGCCGCTCATCTATCAAAAACCCCTTTTGCCCGATGTGCTCTTTGTAATCAGCACTGTCCTGGTGCTGGGCGGACTAATCTTTTCGGTTGCCCAGTTTGCACTTGCCATGGATAAAACAACCTCATACCGGGAACAACTGTCGGCGGCCCAACAGACTCTTGCCGGGCGGCAAGCGGAATTATTGGTTGCCAAAAAGGCTCTGACAACCCTCGATGCCCAGGTTTCACAGGCGGATAAAGATATGAAAGCGATCACCAACTCTATGAACGATCTTGCCGTCAGA
>JAUSGV010000124.1 GCA_030648675.1 Dehalococcoidales bacterium | reverse complement strand
GCGGTCAGCAAAAGCCCCAATATCGGCAATACTACAATTGCTATCTTTGCTATCTGCCACTTTTTCGGCTTTATGCGCATCATAAGAAAAGTCTCTCCATACCTTTGATAATTTTGCTATCCTGCTACACAAGCAACATTCTTTTGTCTAAACAGTTCAGGTTCTCCCTGATCTCATTATCTTATTCAACTTACTTTTCTCCGACCTGATTACCATATTTCTAATGCTTCTCATTTGCATTAAGAACGTTAAAAACATTATTTCCGGCTGCGACGACAGGCATCGCAATAGCCGGTCATCCTGACTTCGCTGCCAACGATATCAAAATCTTTCGCATCGGGCACATTCACTTTTACCAGTAGGGCCAGCGGATACTTGAACTCGATAATCTTACCGCAGCCAAGACAAAACAGGTGGCAATGTTCGCCGGCAGGTTTCGTCTCATAGTGGTGATGTGTCTCATCAAAGTGTACCTCCTCCACCAACCCCAGCCCCTTGAGCGTCTGCAGAGTACGATATACTGTCGACAAGCTGATGTGGGGCTGCTTCTCACGTGCGAGCCGGTAGACTTCATCCGCGTCGGGATGTCCTTTTTCCCGGCGAATAATGTCCATGATCAGAGCCCTTTGATTCGTAATTCTCAGCCCGGCTTCACGTATTGTGGAAAGCGACCTATTATTCGCTTTCTTATTGCTATTGGTATTCATTTGCAATAAGTATAACTTGACTTTAATCTAATGTCAATGCCTATATTAGGATTTATGATTCAGGATTTAGGATTGGCGAGGGAAATATTCCTACTTCTTTCTGATTTCGTGTTAGTAAGGATGTCATTCTGAGAAGTGCAACGACGAAGAATCCGGGTGGAGGGGTTCAATTCGCGTTCATTCCCCCACCCCCAGACCCTTCCCCTTCGATACCTCAGGGCTGAAGGCTCACACGCTCAGGGTGACACCAAGGGGTTGATCCGGTTCAACTGGGATTCCAGAGGTTCGTTCACCCTCACCTTAATCCTCTCCCCTCAAGGGAGAGGAAATTGTTTGGGTTGGAATGGCGGTATAACAGCCTACTTCTTTTTGATTTCGTAGCGGATGATCGTTTTCGGGACTTTGGCGTCCGGGCGCGTTAAATATTCCTCTTCGTGCGGACCGGAAATTTCGTAACCGTTATCGTTAATGAATTCATGCAGGCGATTTATATTGGCTTCTTCCCCGGCATAAGTTCCCAGATGCAAAATCTGACCGACGGTGCCGTAGCTCCACGTCTCCAGCTTAACGTCAACACCGGCTACCTTTTGCGGAAGAGAAACGGTGTCGTCGGGAACCGCAAGGCCGATAATGTGCGTCCATTCGTTCTTATTCTCTTTCAAAATGTTGGGATAACGGGCGCGGAGCCCGCTCACCTTGAAAGTAGGCAGGCCTTTCTTTTTGAGGTCGAATTTCAACGTAAATACCGAACCGTAAAGGGCCGGCATCAGTTCGGCGAACACTTTTTCCGGCGGACCTTTACCCCTAACCACCGCCATTTTTTGCGGCGGCATCTGGATAATCTGCGGGTCGGTTTTTGAAGGTCTGGCCATTATCACCCCCCCTTTAAGGCTGATAAGTGCTGCCCCTGGATTCCCGCTCCCGTATCGCGGTACGGGACAGGCTTCGCGGGAATGACGGGGGAAAAGGCGGGTTTACGCCGGATTTTCGTCTCTACGCCGGATATAAATCAAAGACGGGCCGTGACGGCTTTTATCGACGCGTATTTCGAAGGTATCCTGGTACGCTTTTATAAGCTGGATCAACTGCTTGTAGCCGTAGGTACGCAAATCGAAACTCGGGTCCAAACGGTGTAAATGTCCTCCGACTGTCCCCAGGAAAGCCCATCCGTCCTCCTGCACCGAAATGTCGAAGGCGTTCTTAAGTAACGGGAGCGGGTCGAACGGAACGGCGATGACCTCGGCTCCGGGAGTAGCCGGTTCTGATTTGCGGATTTCTTTTTCACCGATCAGATTTTGCGTAAAGACAAAAACCTCGCAGGCATTAACAAAGGCCCGCGGCGTGGTATTCCTTCCGATGCCCATGACGAAGACCCCCTTTTCCCGAATCCTTGTGGCCAGGCGGGTGTAATCGCTGTCGCTGGACACCAGGCAAAAGCCGTTGACAGCCCCTTCGTAAAGGATGTCCATGGCATCAATAATGAGGGCACTATCGGTAGAATTTTTCCCGACCGTGTTTTGGAATTGCTGGATAGGTTGGATGGCGTGCGTGCTCAGAACGTCTTTCCAACTCTTCATCTGAGTAGTCGTCCAGTCGCCGTAAACGCGCCGGATAGTGACCAGCCCGTATTTACTGGTTTCAGCAACCATCTTTTCGATCAAAGATGCCTGCGCGTTATCGCCGTCAATCAACATGGCGATGCGCTTGTTTCCCGAATTGTTACCATTATTAGGTATATCTTGCATTATTTGCTCCTTCATACTTCCCTTCAACTGGGAAGAGACTAAAGATAAAAAATTAAAAATAAAAGATAAAAAACGTTAACGATTTTAGTTTTTGCTTTTTGCTTTTTACTTTTATATTTTATTGATTATAGCTATTTCCCACTTGCCGCCTGAATAAATTCCGGCAACGGAACAAACCCTGATATCATCGCCCTTATAGTCGGCAGCTGAGATATCATACAAAGACTTCGCTAAGTCTCGCGAGGTACTGCCAATGAACTCTAACCAGGACAACCGCGCGGTGGGACTGGCTGGCTCCGGGTTATCCAGGCTGCCTTGATAAACGGACATACCTGTCAAATGACCAGCATCCGGCGCCACCGGGTAGGCAGCCGCCGGGGCATCGAGAGTTTTTATGCCGATTATGAATAACGGCTTGCCCCGGTTCGCCATTACGACGCCGGCTATTCGCGGCGTGTGCAGGCTGTCGGGCTCGGCATTGGCACCTTCCAGCAGCTTATCCATATATTCCTTTCCCGCCCGGCTACCCACGTTAAACATCAACCGGTAGGTCTCGTAGATGGCTTCCGTCTGAATCCCATTGCTCACGGCGGCAATGCCGGTATCGTTGTCAAATTTTATAGCTGTATAGTGCCGAAGAGGATCGTAGGCAACGTTCTCCACCGGTCCTATTCTCACGGTATTTTCTATTTCGATAGCCTTGCGTTGGCGGCTTTCCGGACTGCGCCCGGTGACGAGATAAACCAGGCAAGGCTTACGGTCAACGGTTAGTCCGAGGAATAACTGCCGGCCGGGGTAAGGACCGTTGGGGTTAAGCATTTTTCTCCTTAACAAATGATTTAAGATTCATGATTAAAGATTTATGAATACTATTTTCTTAATCGTAAATCCTTTTTCTTGAATCCTAAACACACATCCGGATTTATGATTTATGATTTATGAATATCATTTTCCGAATCTTAAATCTTATTTCTTAAATCTTAAATCTCGCCATTATTTTATATAGATTGCTTCGGTTCGGCTCGATGCCGAAACTCGCAATGACATTACGGGGCTATAGGTGACGAAACACTCTCCACGCTTTTTCTTGTCCGTCGGCACCAATCAGGTAGGGACGGATCATGACCATATTATACTCGTCGACAACCCGGGTGATTTCTTCGTCAGGCTTTAAACTGCCGGTAGTAAGAAGCTTTCGGGTGGGATGGACGACTGTGGTTACACCTAACCGGTGCAGCAGGTCGATAGCCTGCCGGTCGAAGATAAAGGAATCGGTCGCGGCAGCGGAACCCTGCAGCGACACGTTGAATTCAGCGGCACGCTCGCCGGCGAATTTGGCGGAGTCTTCCCGGTTGGTCTGCCCGCCGCACTGCGCCAGAAGAACGGCATCCTTTACGAAAGCAAAGGAGTTGGATTGTATTGCCTTGGCACCGATCCAGGCGATATGGGCATCTTTCATTTCAACAGCAGTCGGTTTGCGCTTCGACAAAATCTCCAAGCCGTTTTTACTGTTGAAGAATGCTACATCGTCCATCCCGGTTATAACCGGTTTGTTGCCGATGGTCCATTTCATGTTAAGCCCGAAAATACCGGAATTAATCTTTTCCCAAGTATCAAGGGCCGAAACGTCGATGATACGAAGGTTTTTCATGACCTCGGAAAGAGCGTCGACGCAGCCAGGTTCAAAACCGGGGGCACAAAGAACGTCGAGGACGAACTTTTCCGCCTTATTTTTTTGCACAAGAAATTCGGCAGTGTCCCGGGTAAACTTCGATGAAACGGCCATGACGCCGCCGAAAGGAGACTTTTTGTCGGTGGTGAGCGATACGGCCAAGGCGTCAACCTGTTTGGTCCTCGCGGCGAATACGGCCGGGTTAGTATGCTTATTGATGACCACGGCTTCCGTACGGTTATCGCCCAGATATGCCATCGTCTTACTGATTTCCACGGCGACCGAGTAACCGGAGAGGTCGAGGTGGTTGGTAAAGCCCATGCCGCGGCCTTCAATAACCTCAGCATAGGAATCGCCGGGTTCACCGACGAAGCCTACCTGGTGCGGGTTATCACCGCTGCGCAGCGGGTTAAGCTTATATACAACCTCTTTTTGAGTACCGTCGTCGTATTTGAGGGTTACTTTCATTTCTTTTGGTGTCGCCATCTTTTCTTACCTTACCTTAACTTGACTTTACTTAACTTTAGTTCACAGGCGAGACGCCTGTGATACCGTAACCCTGATATCACCCGTC
>JAUSGV010000119.1 GCA_030648675.1 Dehalococcoidales bacterium | reverse complement strand
GCCTGGATGTCAATGCGTCGTATTCTTTGATTTGCGAGCGATGCTGGTCGGCCTGCGCGGCTAATTGGGCTATCATCCGCTGTATGCGCGATACATTCTGCCCTAGCTGGGCGGCTTCGCGTTCTTTCGCTTCCAGACTGTCTTTTTGATGCCGCAATTCGTTCAGTTTGGCATCTTCTTCTCGCGACGCTTTTTCCAGTACGGCAAGGTTATCTTCGGCTTGCTTGAGGCCGGCTTCCAACTCAGGTTTTGCCGCCAGCCGGTTGTTTATGTCCTTCAAAGTGCTTTCTGCCAGCAGCTTTTCACTTTCACGCTGCCGGGACAGGTCTTTGGCCCGTTCTTCGAGGACGTCGTACTGGGAAAGGCCGAGAATGTTCGCTAACACTTTCTTCCGTTCGGTGGCATCGGCCACGGTAAACTGGTCGGCGTGTCCCTGTCGCAGGTACGAACTGTTCACGAACGTGTCGTAGTCCATGTGCAGGATGTCGGTGATTTTTCGCTGCGTTTCCACGATTCTTTCGCCGGAAAGCGGTCTGAACCCGCCGTCACTTGACATAAACAGGTCAAGACTGCTTTGGCCGGATGCCTGCCGCCGTTTCGGTTTGGCGTGTTTACGGAGGACCCGGTAAAGTTGTTCCCCGACCTTGAACTCGAACTCCACCTCCATCTCGCTCTGCTGGGAATGGATAAGGTCGTCGTGGTTTCTGGCTCCGGCTCTCGTTTCTCCCCACAAAGCCCAGGTGATGGCGTCGACGATAGCCGACTTCCCGCTGCCGTTGTCGCCGCTGATGCTGGCGAGGTGGATGCCGGTGAAATCAAGGGGCGGCACGTTGTCGCGGTAGGGCATGAAATTGCGCAGGGAAAGCTTGACCGGAATCAAATTCTTCCTCGGAAACACGAATTCCAACTATTTTAACATAGTCGATGGGGGCTGGTTTTCAAATTCAGTTTCTTTTGTCATTCCCAACTTGATTGGGAATCTATAATAACTACTTTCTGGATTCCCGCTTTCGCGGGAAGGACAGTGTGATGGGGACGCACAGCCGGAGTGCCTGATAAGTAATAGCTAAAAACTAAAAGCTAAAAAGTTAAAAGTTAAAGAGAAATAACCGATAACCAAGAAATGCCGATTCGTTAATGTCATATCCCGATTCCCTTCGGTCATATCCCGATTTCTCCCGGTCATACGGGACACCGTACGAAGGGTCGAGTCGGTGCTGGACACCGTATGCGGAACAATTATTGTACAGTTTAAAATAAAGTAAATTCCAAAAGAGTTTGGCTTTTGGTGAACACCTCATTCCTGCCTTTTAATCCACAGCGCGGCTATTACGCAATAAATTACCGCATCACCTGCTTTAAAATTATAAAGTAGGCTTTCTCCTGGTTTTATCCTGGGCATCCAGTATTGTTTCTGCCAATCCCAGGACGTTAATCAGCCTGGACTGGTCGGATATCACTAGTTTGGTATTGTCCTGCAGCGAAGCCTGGGTGACTTCCAGTTGCTTCAGAAGCTGTGCATTTCCAACAAAGTAATCTCTGGCTGCGGTTGATACATTCTCAATCGCCTTGGCTTCTCCTTCAGCCCTCAATATGGCTGATTGCTTGTCACCTTCAGCGATCAATATTGCATTCTGCTTATCTCCTTCTGCTTGAAGAATTTGCTTCTGCCGGTAAGCCTCCGCCTCTAAAATAGTTGCTCGCTTTTCTCTTTCCGCTTTCATTTGCTTGCTCATGGCCTCAGTAATATCCTTTGGCGGAAGGATTTCCTTGACCTCTACCCTGGTCACTTTAACCCCCCACTTATCAGTCGCTTCATCCAGCGTCGACCGTAGGGCTGAATTAATACGTTCTCTGGATCCTAATGTTTCATCAAGTGTCATGTCACCTACCAGGTTTCTCAGGTTCGTCTGTGCCAGTTTACTTACGGCGATGTAGAAATTTGCCACTTCGTATTTGACCGCTTTCGCGTCCGTAACATAGTAATAGACGACCGCATCCACCGTAACGCCAACGTTATCCTTGGTGATGACAGCCTGCGGTTCGATATCCAGAACAGCTTCCCTCAAATCGACCCTTGCTCTCAGAGAGTCGACAAAAGGTATGATGAACCTTAAACCCGGATCCAGTAATTCTTTAAACCGGCCGAATCTTTCTACGACGCCCTTCTCCGCCTGGCGGATAATAACTATCGATTTAGACAGTGTTATCAGTACCACTAGAGCCACAATACCCCAAACTACAAGTCCTAACTCCATCACACGTCTCCTTTAGTTTTTTCAACGGTTAGCGTTACGCCATGAATATCGACAACTATTATCTCGGCGTTGACTTCAATTATCTCTTCTGCTCTGGCTCTCCATTCCTCATTCCCTATTTTTACCCGACCCTGGGCGTGAGGAGCTATGCTCTGTAAAACAACGCCCCTTTTTCCGATAATCGTATCGATATTGGTTTTTTCGGTTTTTGTCGCCGTCCACTTATGAACGTACTTCCTGCCCAGTACAACATAAGTGGCGCTGATAAGTAAGGTTACTGTCAGTGTGAGAACCCAGCTTTGAAAAGGCCAGGTAGCAAGTCCACCGATAATAAGTGCCGAACCCAGGAAGGCAAGGTCTAACCCTGTCTCGATCCCCACCAAAAGCTCCAGCAGTATCATCAACAGACCAATGGCGATGAAGATTAACCATATCCAGGAATTAGCAAGTTCCATAACAGTTCCGCTCCGGTGATACTTGATAATCTATAGAGACATGTTAACGGGAAGGTCGTTCAGGAGGGTATTAAGCAGGTATAACGGTCTTATGTGATAATTCTTGCCTCAGCGAAGCTATCTGAGGTTTCTAAACCAGTTCAGGTTTTCGATGTTATAACCATGTTGATGATAAAGCCATTCTCTTTTGTTGTCAAGGTTGTGTATTGTTGATGTTGTGTATTGTTGAGCATTGATTAAACCGTGAACAAAGCGATATAGTTATTCGGCCACGTTTGATTAGATAAGTAGCCGCATGCAATATTTTGCAGAGGTGTTTGCCGGTAATTCAAACTCAAAGACATGGAAGGCAAACATCCGGATGGAGTGTTACTTTTACACCCGATTACCTCAGGAAGGAGAACAATGAGATTGGCAAACCTCAAGTATCGATGAAGAGTTGGCTCTCGAAAATACCTGTCTTGCTGCTCTTCAATCTGGATCCAAATTGGCCGGTACATGATCAAGAAGAGGTTCTAAGCATAACCTCACAACTTGAAAAGGCAATGGCCTCATTCGGGTGCCAAACAACGCTTGTTCCAGTGACCGATAATAACCTCGACATCCTGTTATCTCCATACGACCCGCTTGAACACATAGTCTTCAATTGGTGTGAAAGCCTTCCAGGCATAGCCCGCAGCGAACGGCTCGTGGCAGAGTATCTGGAGCAACGGGGATTTGCATTCACCGGTGCAAGTTCCGCCGCATTAGCACTGGCTCAAGATAAATTTGGCATAAAGCAACTTCTCGATGAAATGGGAATCCCTACTCCCAGGTGGCAAACATACAATTGTACCTCGAATGTAAAGTGGAATCGTTTCCCGGCCATCGTCAAACCTTCCAGAGAACATTGCAGTGAGGGGATTGACCGTGGTGCTATAGTTATGACGAAACCTGAGCTTATCAACAGAATAAGCTACATACTCGAAAAATTCCGACAACCTGTACTGGTCGAGGACTTCATTGATGGGCGTGAATTACATGTCTCACTCTGGGAAAACGATAGCCTTGATATGTTGCCGCCAGCCGAGATGGATTTTTCATTGTTCAAGGATGTACATGACCGAATTTGCTCCTATGAAGCCAAGTTCATTCCAGCGTCGGAACAGTATCAAAAAATCAATACGTTGCTGCCGGCACCACTCAGCGAAGATGAACTCCTTCGCGTCGAACAGATCTGCAAAGCCACATATTTAGTGGCAGGATGCCGTGATTATGCTCGTATCGATATGCGAATAAGGGACGGTATTCTGTACGTTATAGACGTAAACCCCAATGCCGATCTCAGCACGGATACCAGTACGATATCTGCTGCTGAATTCGCAGGCTATACCTACGGGGAATTCGGAGGACTCATCGTCAGTCTTGCCGCCCGGAGGCATCCTGTTCTGGGGAAAAAAATTGGCATCTATAATCCGATGCTATCACCCATTTACCCTCGCAGCAATCAAATTAAATAGGATGTCCAAACGGTGGCAACAAATCCCTGACATTCCGGGCTATCCTAAAAAACGTAAAGTAAACACTGGAATTACATTCCGTGCTCTTTTTAGCAAGGCCTCGCCTTACAAGGCGAGGCCTTGTGAAGCTAATAAGCCTGAGCGAAAAGGGGATTATGCTGCGACGGTTTACCGCAGTAGACGCATACGGCGGCGGCATCACTTTGGGCAGGCATGCAGCGGACAGTGGCCTTGGTAGCCTCTTTTATTTTAGCTTCACACTCGGACGACCCGCACCAGCCGGTGCGGATGAACCCTCCCTGATTTTCTATGGTCTGCCGGAACTCGTCCCAGGTCTTGACCTCGTGGATGTTCTCCTCGCGGAACTTTTTGGCACGTTCAAAGAGGTTCTGTTGAATTGCTTCGAGCACTTCGCTGACCCGTTTGGCGAATTCCG
>JAUSGV010000104.1 GCA_030648675.1 Dehalococcoidales bacterium | reverse complement strand
CTTTGCCGGATTATGCCAAGCACCGGCATTTCACGGGCCGCCCACTCTATCCGCTGACGGCCGACTTCAGCCAGAGCCGGGTCTTTAATATCAGAATTATTTTTAGCCACCTTTACTCCTCAATAGTACCTAAAACTTGCTTTATATTCTCACTCACAGGTTTTGAGGCATCCATTATAACATGATTTTTGGTAGGAATTTCTACCACCGGGTCAAAACTTTTCTTCTGCGACTCGAAGATTTCCCATCGCCCGTCGGAGACTGTTCCTTCCACCAGACGGCGCGTTAGACGTTGCCTGATTTGGTCTTCATCGAGGCTGCATTCCAGGACAAAATAATCGGCATTAGTCTCTTGCGCCATGTTCTGAGCCTTTTGACGCTCCTCTGCTTTGATAAACGAGGCATCTAATATTACCGAACTACCCTCGCTTAAATATCTCCTGGCCTCGGCGAACATTGTATCGTAGGTCAGCCTTGAAAATTCTTCGGAATAAATCCCGGCACCAAATTTAGCGAAGCGGTGTTCGGTAGGGGGAATGTCGGCCAGCCGTTTCCGGGTAACGTCCGAGGAGATGATGATTAGTCTCAGTCTCTTTGCCAGGGCCTGGGCCAGAACTGTTTTGCCTGTGCCCATCAGGCCGACGGTAATGAATAATACCGGCTTTGGCCGGATATAAAAGCCGGCAAGGTCGAAGTAGCTGGCGGCTACTTCCATGATTTGTCTCTTTTCCGTCTCATCGATGTATCGGTCATCCAGTTTGAAGCTCTCCGCCTTCCCTCGAACGTAAGCCCGGTAACATTTATAAAAACTGAGTAGCGGCATTAGCCCGTTGTCATGGCTGGAAGTTACATAAGCATCAACGAAGCTCCGCGAGAGGTCGGCCCGGCCGTAGTGGTCCAGGTCCATCGCCAGGAAGGCGACTTCGGAAGCGACATCGCAATAGCGGAAGCGGTCGTTGAACTCGATGCAGTCGTAAATGCAGATGCCGTTGGTAACGCAAATATGGGCGGCATGGAGGTCGCCGTGACAATCCCTTATTTTGCCGCCGGCTATCCGCTTCTGGAAGAGCATAGTGTTGCGCTCGATAAACCGGCTTGTATGATCATTGATGCGTCGGTACTTTTCCGGGGAAATGGTGAGGCCGATATATTTTTCGGTCTGACGGAAATTCTCGTCGGCATTGACTCTGACAGTAATAAAACTGCCGAAAGTGCTGATTGTATAATTGGTTTCGGCCTTCTTGTGGAAATCGGCTAGCTTTTGTGCCACGCGAGCCAACATTTCGGGCGATACTTTATCGTTGGCCAGCAGTACGCTCAGCATCTTTTCCCGGGGAAGCTGGCACATTTTGACAGCATACTCAATGATTTTGCCCTTGCCGCCGAGGGCGATATTCTTCTCCGTTCTGACTATCGGTACCACTCCCAGATATATCTCCGGGCACAGGCGCTGGTTAAGTTCCACTTCACGTTGGCAGTAGAAGTGCCTCTTGCCGAGAGTGCGGTAGTCAAGGTAGCCTAAAGTGACCGGCTTCTTTATTTTGTAGACGTAGTCGCCGGTTAGAAAAACAAAAGACATCTGGGTCTGCATCAGCTCGACTCGTTCCGGTTTGTCCGGATAGATTTTAGTATCGAGCAGGGTTTGAACTAGTTTGGGGAGTCGAGGTGTCACTCTATCTCCTGTTTCAAACCAAAGCGTTATGATTTGCTCGCCGATTCTGACGAGCAACCCTGAGCTAATAATATAACCGAAATGAGGGCTGCTGTCACCCCGGATTTAGGAGTGGACGGGATCCTGGTGAAAAAATCTAACGTTTTGTGTAGGGATGTCAGGCTAGGACTTTCGTGGACGGGGAGGTCGCGTAGAGTCGAACTCGGCATGACACGATACTCGAATGGATGCTTCATCTAACGGCCATCTATTCCGTCTTTCACCAGGGTAACTTGGAGGGGAGGAGGATTAACAGTTCGGTTAGCTGTTTATTAACGCCTTGGAAAACCCGCCGACGCTATTCTACGACGGGTTGATTTGGGTGTTCTGCGTCATAATGTTCCTCACTGCCGCCAAAATCTGCGAACCAATACCTCAGAGTTGGACGTGAGAGGGGTATACCTTTTTCATTTTCTTCAGGATCTTTTCTGATCAAAGCGTTTAGAATTTCTGGATAGTATTCATTTGGATTTGAAGTATGAGGAATGCAGCGTTTCAGAAGGTACAGTAATCGTACTAAATTTCTTTCTTCATGTGCCGCATCAACTGAACTTGAACTGAGCAGAAGATAGATTGTCTGATTCAGCAAAACTGGCACAAGAACATCCATTCTCTCCATTTTTCGCGTCCAAATCCCCTCGACAAGGGAGATTCCAATACTACGCTTTTGAGATTTGCCTTCAAAATAACTCAGGGTATTTACCAATAAATCTTCTTCCCGTTGTCTGGCACGTTCGCGATAACCGAAATAATATTGAAGCAAGGCAATGACCCAGCCGCCGAGAGCTACTATCCATGCTATATTATTTGTTGTCATTTTTCATTTATTTGTCCGCATTTCACTCTTGTGAGGTTTTTAACACTTTGTCTCATGAACAGCGTAACCTCCTTAGGTAGAGCCCCTGCAGGCCTTCACATCATCAGCATATGCCTCAAAATAGCATCTCAAACCAAGTCTTGGATAAGTGGATTATACGCCCGCGTTTAAGACTACGCAAGTGATAATCTTTTGGAGCGTTAGATACAACCCTGATTTTATATGGTGTCTCATCTATTCACTAAAACCGGCGACAAAACCTACTTGACAACCCGTAGAACGCCCGTGCTACTATCTGGGTATGCGAGTGCTGGAAACGTATTTTCAAATAATTTCCCCCTTTCCCAAAGGGAGAACTTCTGGTTCCGGCAAGCGTCGTAGTTTACCGGGAGGTTGTTTTCTCAAATCAAATGGTAAACAAATACAAATTCACGCTCAGGCTTTTTCTCCCCAGGCACAATTGTTTCGTAAAATTTTTGAAAAAGAATCGACCCGAATACCCGGTTGCCCGGGCAGAACAAGAGTTAAGTTAAGTAAAGTTAACCTAAGTTAAGTAAAGTGAAGAAAAGTACAATGCAAAACAATAAACAATTCACGCACGAATTTTTCGGCCCCACGCACTATTGTTTGCAGAAATTTTTATTTTTTTCTGCGGATGCTGCACCTCTATGTTTGGTCATTGTATCTTGGTAATTGGGTATTACTTGGTTATTGGTTCCATCTCATTTCTAAGCTGGACAGGGTATGAAATGGCGGGGTATAATGACTGTAGTTTGCATATGATAAGTGCGATGTTCGAGGCAGATAAAAGACAATGCCGACTCTCTATATCGTGGCTACGCCTATTGGTAATATGGCCGATATTACCCGGCGTGCCCTCGAAATTTTAAGTGTGGTGAAGCTAATCGCCGCCGAAGATACTCGAAAGACGAGGAAACTGCTGACCGCTTACAAGATTAAGACCCCAATGACCAGTTATTATGAACATAATAAACGGCTGAAACTGGATTACCTTTTGGATTTCCTGGAACGGGACGATGTGGCAGTAGTTTCCGAGGCAGGGACACCGGGCATTTCCGACCCGGGGTATGAGTTGATTGTGGCGGCAAGCCAGAAGGGTATTCCGGTGGTGTCCATTCCGGGCCCATCGGTGGTAATTACGGCACTTTCAGTATCGGCATTGCCGACCGACCGGTTTACTTATATGGGTTTTCTGCCACGCCGTGCCGGTGAGCGCCACCACCTTATGGAAGCGGTGATTAATGAACCGGCGACCATGATATTTTTAGAGGCTCCCCATCGGATAAAGGCGACGTTAAACGATTTACTGCTGGTTCTTGGCGACCGGCGAATTGCCGTCTGCCGGGAACTGACCAAGATTCATGAGGAAGTTTTCCGTGGCACTATTTCCCGGGCTATCGAGCACTTCAACGAACCGCGGGGGGAATTTACCCTCGTCATCGAGGGCCAAAAAGAAGTATCGAAGCCGGAGTTAACTCAGGATATTGAGGGTCGTTTGCGCGAGTTACGTCTCTCCGGGGTTTCTGCCAGAGAGGCGATTGCCGGCGTGTCCCGCCAGACTGGCTTACATAAAAAGGAGCTT
>JAUSGV010000099.1 GCA_030648675.1 Dehalococcoidales bacterium | reverse complement strand
CCTTCCACCCATAAAACTTCGCAACTCAACTAATCCAAACTACCCACATGGGTAGTACAAACCATTACATACACGTAGTACAAAATACTTGGGCGATAGTAACATAGCACCAAAACTTTGTCAATGCCCCGTAAGCCTATTATACAAAAATAGGCAGGTATTTTGCAAAACATGAGTAGTTTTCCCTCAGTCTCCCTTTTTCCAGGCACATACATATTTACATTACTGTTGTTAAAATTTACGAGCATAGCCGAAATTGTGAGACTACGACTGATGACAAAAGCCTGGAAACTATCACGTTTATTCCGCAGTTGGTCAGTAACATCCCGATTATTACTCGTTACCAGCCAGATAATGGTAAATCCATGACAGCTAATTCCAGGATCAGTTGGCGGCCGACTCCAAAAAATTCTATCAGACCGGGGTTAGGTTGCCCCAGGCTGGTTCTCCGCATAGCCTCCGTACTTTTCCTAGAATCAGTTTGGCAACCCAGAAAGCAGGGGATATCTGAGAAAGGGAGCAAATCCCATCAGCAAGGCGGAGCATCTTCAAATGCTTGTTGTCCTTATCATGGCAGACCATACAGCAGCATTCCCAGAACCGAGTTGATCGTGACCAAATCAGGAACTGCGGTCTCTCGATTCCCTGTACAGGAACAGTGGCAAAATGAAAGGCATGCAGTCCCCATTAGAGGGGAGAAAACACTTAAACAAGGATGCTATGAATTGATTTTAAATTCGTTTTTTTTATTAGCCCATTCATCGAGATATTCGTGGGCTTTAACGAAGTTGCGTTTGAGCAATGTTGCATAGCCAATTTTAGAGCTTTTTGTGGTTTTTGAATAATTAGCGATAGCTATTGACCAATCGCTAGCTACCTTAATTAAGGTAGCCTGCGTTATGGGATTTAATTCCATGTATGACCTCCAAATTAAGAACGAATGTTAAGCGTGAGTATACGAGATTGGATACTATCAGTCAACTCAAATCGGACTGCACTAAATATTTCCGCGAATATCCTGATAGATTTATAAAGGTTGAATCTAACAAATGTTTTAGGGGCTTGCAGCTTGCATTATTATTATTTAGCATAATTAAACAAACCGGGGCTGGCAAGTCAAGCTGTTTCTCCAAGCTGTTTCTCCAAGCGAAGCTTGACTTTTATATTACTCGTCCCTATAATACCAAAGTTGCCTCACAGGAAGCCTGCGGCCGAGCGTAAATAAGCAGGTTGTCCAGGGTTCAGCCGGATACTCCGCAGTATTCTGTCAGGTAGATCCCCACAACCCTGGTATAATAGGGGAAATCGCGCCCGAGTAGCGCAATGGCAGCGCAACCGATTTGTAATCGGTAGGTTAGTGGGTTCGACTCCCCTCTCGGGCTGGGATTTTGACGGGCGACGTCTGGAGGGGTGCCGGAGTGGTTAATCGGAACAGTCTGTAAAACTGTCGCCCTAACGGGCTACGCAGGTTCGAATCCTGCCCTCTCCACCATTACCACATCACTGTCATGCTGAGCGTAGCGAAGCATCTCGAAGGGGAGTGGGGCGAACCTGATTGCTGAAAAATTAGTTTATATTCGCAAACAGACATAGGTGTCTACTAGACACGGGCGGGAGAAAGTCTGTATAATCTATTGTTTATATTGACCAACTTGCCCACATAGCTCAGTCGGTAGAGCACATTCTTGGTAAGAATGGGGTCATCGGTTCGAATCCGATTGTGGGCTTGGAATAAAAGGGGGAAATAATGGCAAAGCAAAAATTCGATCGCAGCAAACCCCACGTGAACGTGGGAACCATCGGTCACGTCGACCATGGAAAAACAACATTAACATCGGCAATAACTATGGTACTGTCCAAGGCTAATGCGAATACACAGTACCGTCAGTTTGATCAGATTGATAATGCTCCGGAAGAAAAAGCGAGAGGCATGACTATTGCCATCGCTCACGTTGAGTACGAGACGGCAAAACGCCATTACGCTCATATCGACTGTCCGGGACATGCCGACTTCATCAAAAACATGATCACCGGCGCGGCCCAGATGGACGGCGCCATCCTGGTGGTGAGCGCACCTGACGGTCCGATGCCGCAGACGAAAGAGCATGTCTTGCTGGCTCATCAGGTCGGCGTGCCGAACATCGTCGTTGCCTTGAACAAGGTAGACGTCATGGAAGATGAGGAACTTCTGGAGCTCGTTGAAATCGAGGTCAGGGAGTTACTGACCAAAAATCAATTCGACGGTGACAAAGCTCCGGTTGTACGTGTCTCTGCTTCCAAATCCCTCGAGTGCGGTTGCGGCAAGCGCGACTGCCAGTGGTGCGGACGCATCTGGAAATTGATGGACGCCGTCGACGAGTACGTTCCGACGCCGGTTCGTCCCAAGGATCAACCGTTCCTGATGCCTGTCGAAGACGTTTTCAGCATTAAAGGCCGCGGCACCGTTCCGACCGGAAGAGTCGAACGCGGTGTCATCAAAGGCGGTGACGAAGTCGAACTTGTCGGCTTGCATCATCAAGCGAAACGGGTTGTAGCTACAAGTCTGGAAATGTTCCATAAGATACTGGACTACGCTGAACCTGGTGATGCCGTTGGCGTACTGCTCCGTGGCGTTGAACGGGAAGACATCGAGCGCGGTATGGTCCTCGCGGCTCCGGGTTCCATCAAGCCGCATACCTACGCCGAAGCCCAGATTTACATTCTTAGTAAAGATGAAGGCGGTCGACATACCCCGTTCTTCAATGGGTATAAACCCCAGTTCTACATCAGAACGACTGACGTCACCGGTACGGTCGAGCTTCCCGAAGGTATGGAAATGGCGATGCCCGGCGATAATGTAGCCGCCAAGGTAAAACTCATTTACCCGGTAGCTTTGGAGGAAGGCCTCCGTTTCGCAATTCGCGAGGGAGGAAAAACGGTAGGGGCGGGTACCTTCACCAAAATTATTGAGTAGACATGGCTAAAAAAAGCGATGCCCGAGAAATAATCCACCTCGCTTGTACGGTGTGCCGGGAGCGGACCTATACCACTACCAAGAACAAAAGAAACGACTCCCAGCGGCTGGAACTAAAGAAATACTGTCCGCGTTGCAGGGCTTACAATCTGCACCGGGAGGTAAAATAGCCGGTTGAACCTGAAGTTCAGCCGGTAAATTGGGATTTGGTACTGAATTTTATGCGCCCGTGCAAAACGGGCGCGTGACCGGAGATTCTTAATGACATCCCAGGGAGCCATTGCCAAGAAGAGCAATCCACGATTCAAATTTATCAGCGATACGCTCGCCGAGCTGAAGAAGGTAGTTTGGCTTAGCCGTCGTGAGGTGCTATATTTAACCACCATCGTGGTTATCGTTACTGTTATCATGGGAGCCTTTCTCGGCCTGATAGATTACGGCTTTTCCAAATTCATTAACGGACTTTTTCTCAACAGGTAACCAGAATATAACTATTGAGGTACAGGTAGCTCGTCTCCCATCGTAAGGGCATTTTCGCGAGGATTTTATGGCCGACAACGGTAAACAGTGGTTCGTAATTCATACCTACTCCGGACACGAAGAAAGGGTAAGAAAAAATCTGGAGCAGCGTATCAAACTCATGGATTCCGATGGCGACATCGGCCAGGTAATCGTTCCGACCGAAAAGGAAGTCGAAGCTCGCGCCGGGCAGCGGCGCACTGTAGAAAAGAAGATTCTGCCGGGCTACGTACTTATCCAGATGAAGATCAGCGATCAAGGGTGGAATATTGTGCGCAACACCCCGGGAGTAGCCGGTTTTGTCGGGAGCGGCAACAAACCGACACCGTTGCGTGAAGAAGAAGTCAACAAGATAATAAAGCAAATGACATCCGAGGAACCTCGCGTCAAAGTCGGGTTCAAACAAGGCCAGAGCGTCAGGGTCACCGACGGGCCGTTTACCGATTTCGTGGGTATTGTCGACGAAATCAGCCCCGGCAAAGCCAAAGTCAAGGTATTGTTATCACTTTTCGGACGGGAAACTCCTGTAGAACTGGATTTGCTGCAGGTAGAGAAACTGTAGCGACAATGTCATTGCGAGGAGCCCCGATTTTATCGGGGCGACGAAGCAATCCGTATAAATAGGAGAAAAGCATGGCGAAAAAAGTTAAAGCGATCATTAAACTGCAAATTCCTGCCGGTAAGGCTAACCCGGCGCCCCCTATTGGTCCGGCTCTCGGCCAGCATGGCGTCAATATCATGGGTTTTTGCAAGGAATACAATGAACGCACTGCCAGCATGGCAGGTTCTATCATTCCGGCAGAAATAACCATTTATGAAGACCGGTCTTTCACCTTTGTCACGAAAACACCGCCTACCCCGGACCTTCTACGAAAAGCTTTAGGCGTAGAAAAGGGGACCGGAACAGCGGGACATGCAACCGTGGGAACTCTGTCTCGAGCCAAACTCAGAGAGATTGCCCAGATAAAAGCTAAAGACATCAATGCGCTTAACATCGAGGCCGCTGAAAAAGCTGTCGCCGGTACCGCCCGGAGCATGGGGATCGAGATCCAGGAGGGGAATTAACGGATAATGACTACCAAACACAGCAAGAAGTATCTTGAAGCCGCTAAACTAATCGACGCGGACAAGGAATATTCTCCTGAGGAAGCGGTGGCTTTAGCCAAGAAAACCTCGCATACCAAGTTTGACGAAACGGTTGAGCTCCATTTAAGAATGGGTCTCGATTCGAAGAACGCCAACCAGCAGGTTCGAGGCGTCGCCCTTTTGCCTCATGGATTGGGTAAAACGGTACGCGTGCTTGTTTTTGCTCAGGGTGAAGCGGCCAAAGGCGCCGAAGCCGCCGGAGCAGATGTCGTCGGTAGCGACGACCTGATCAAGAAAATCGAAGAGGGATGGTTGGAGTTCGATACCGCCATCGCTACCCCGGACATGATGGGCAAAGTTGGTAAACTGGGTAAAACACTGGGGCGAAAGGGATTAATGCCTAACCCCAAATCAGGAACTGTAGTAGGCGCGGCCGATCTGCCTCGTGTTATTCAGGCGGCACGCCAGGGACGCGTAGAGTTCAAGCTGGACCGGACCGCGATCATACACCTACCGGTTGGCAAGATTAGTTTTGAAGAAAACAAACTCGTTGAAAATCTGACGGCAATCGTCGAAGCGATTATGAAAGCCAAACCGAGCGGGGCTAAAGGCCAATATGTAAAAACCGCTTCGTTGACGACAACCATGGGACCGGGAATCAGGCTGGACCTTAAACCGACCCTTTCTCTAACCGCCAGTTGACATATTTGAGGTCAGGCATTAGAATAACAAAGATTTAAATATAAAAGTGTCATCCTGAGACAGCAGGGGCCGATAGTGCTTAATTCAATTGTACCTGCCGAGGAAAGAGCACTCGCTGGTGTTCCTTTACCGGTAATAGGGCAGAAGAATAGAACTAAAAGGTCCCTGTGTGAATGCACAGGGGCCTTTTTTTTGAGTAACAAAGAACGGCAGAGGAGTAAACCATGCCAACAGAAAAAAAAACACAGATCGTTGAAGAAATAAAGGGCATTTTCGCCAAAAGCAATATCGCCATTTTCACGCAGTATCAGGGCTTGCCTACGGCGGAGCTAAATGTACTGCGCCGCAAGCTGCGGGCATCGAACAGCGAGTACCAGGTGGTCAAAAACACGCTGTTCCGCCTCGCGGCAAAAGGACTGGACAAAAGCGACGTGATTGGAGATGTTTCCGGGCCTACAGCAGTTGTCTTCGGCTTCGGTGAGATCTCGGCTCCAGCCAAGGTTTTGATCGAGCACATACGCGACACAAAAAGCAATATGACGATCAAGGGCGGTTTCCTGGGAGACCGGAGGTTAACCGCTGCCGAAGTAGCGACCCTGGCCACACTTCCTCCCAGGGAAGTACTGTTGGCCAAGGTTTTCGGCCAAATGAAAAGCCCAATTGCTGGTTTATTAGGCTCTCTTACCGCTCCGATGAGAGGTATCGCCGGAGTGTTACAAGCGAGGATTAAACAACTGGAGGAAGGACAAAATGTCGGAAAAAGCTAATGTCGAAGGGTTAATCGAGACAATCAAAGGGATGACGGTGCTCGAGTTAGCCGAGCTTGTCAAAACCCTGGAGAAAGAATTCGGCGTAACCGCCGCAGCACCGGTTGCCGTAGCTTCAGCCGCCTCGGCCGCTCCCGTAGCCGCCGCCGCTGAAGAAAAGACAGAGTTTAATATCATTCTGAAAGCCGCAGGAGCCAACAAGATCTCTGTGATCAAAGTTGTTCGCGAATTGACCAATTTAGGGCTGAAAGAATCCAAGGACCTCGTTGAAGGCGCCCCGAAACCGGTAAAGGAAGGCGTCAATAAGGACGACGCAGCCAACGCCAAGAAGAAATTGGAAGATGCCGGCGCGACCGTCGAGATCACGTAGGTCAGTTGACAAGTGGTTCGTAATGAGCCTATAGTTAAGCTCGAATCCATCTTAAAACGATGGGGGGCAAAATGCCTCAGGGCGGCTGGCTTATAATAGCGAGTGGTGGACTATTTCTCCTTCTCGGATTAGGCGCTTATTTTTGGGGACGGAGTGAGGAGAAAGCCTACTACGATTCGATGCCGGCCCGGCGCGTGGACGTTCGGGAATACCTTGAGCGCCTGCCCTTCCGTCCAGAACCCGGAGCGCTTAAGCTCGGCGGTTGGCTTTTGATGGCAGTCGGACTGGCGTTGCTGATAGTAGGCGGCGTCGTGTGGTTGGGGAGATAAGTTTTTCCTATGGCCGACATCGCAGCTATCGGGCGTGAATTTGCCAGCGCTCTCAAAAAATACCCGGCCGATTTTATAGAAGCCCACCTCGAGGAAAGCCAATCCAGCCACGTTTCCTATCGAGGCCGGCGCCTGGAATCGGTCGACCAGACGCAATCGGTAGGGGGCAACGTTCGAGCCCTCGTCAATGGCGGCTGGGGATTCGTAAGTTTTAACAGCCTTACAGACCTTCCCGGCAGGGTGGAACTGGCCGTCAAACAAGCCAGTTTGGTTGGCCGCGAAAAGAGCTATCTCGCGCCGGTTTCACCTGCCGTGGATGTCGTCACCCTGGCGGCAGACCGGAATCCGTTAGCTATTCCTTTGGCCAGCAAGAAACAAACGCTCGATGAATACCTCGACATCATCTGGAGCATTCCCCGCATACAAACCTCGAATATTAATTACTCTGACGGCCGCAAAAGGACCATCTACGTAAATTCGTCCGGCAGTAATATCGAGCAGACCAGGAGTGATGTTACCTTGCGTGTCACTGCCGTCGCTACCAAAGACGGAGAGACTCAGCAATCCGGATTCAGCCTCGGCAGCCGTGGTAACTTCGAGTCGATCCGCGGCCTGCACCGGCAGGTAAAGGAAACGGCACAACGGGCAGTCGATCTACTATCGGCTCCTCAGGTAAAAGGCGGAGAATATACCGTCGTTCTCGATCCGGTACTGGCCGGCGTGTTCGTTCACGAAGCATTCGGGCATCTCTCCGAATCCGACTTTGTCTACGAGAACGACCGCATGCGCGAAATCATGACGCTCGGGAAAGAGTTCGGCAGCACCGAACTCAATATCGTCGATTCTGCAATTATCCCGGAACTTCGCGGCAGCTTCAAGTATGACGACGAAGGGGTGCCGGCTACCAAAACATACCTTATCCGCGAAGGCAAACTGGTAGGCCGCCTTCATTCCCGCGAGACCGCGGCTAAAATGAACGAAAGGCCCACCGGAAACGCCAGGGCGATCAGTTCCCGATATCCGCCCATCGTGCGGATGACCAACACCTATATCGAACCCCGCTCCACCTCATTTGCCGATATTATCAGCGGCATTAAAGAAGGAGTATATGCTAAGAACTGGTACGGCGGCACCACGAGCATGGAAATGTTCACTTTTTCCGCCGGAGAGGCTTATATGATCCGCGACGGTAAAATAGCGGAGTTAGTCCGGCCGGTTGTACTCACCGGCAACGTTTTCACGACTCTCAAAAACATCGATGCCATCGGAAACGACCTGGACATGAACCAGGGAGGCGGCTGCGGTAAAGCCGGACAGTCGCCATTACCGGTAAGCAACGGCAGTCCTCATATCCGGATAAAACACTGCCTCGTAGGAGGCCATTAAGTGGAGCGTATTCTGGCGAAGGCCAAAAAGGTAGCCGAACAGGCTGATGTATTTGTCGTTATGTCCGAAGAAACGCCCCTCCAGTTTGAAGCCAATCGGCTGAAACATGCCCAGAGCAAGCAAAGTACGCTCGTCGCCGTACGCGTCGTGCGTAACGGCAAGATAGGATATTCCGCCGGAACCAGCCTTGAGAACGGTCAGAGCCTGGTAGATATGGCCGCGGCTGCCGCTGAATTCGGTATGACCGCAAATTTCGAGTTCCCCACTGCGACGAACTATCCTCGAATCGATATTTTCGATGCCGCGGTGGAGTCGCTGCCATTAGAAACTATGGTCAAACAGGGTGACGACGCGATTGCTCTTCTGCGTAAACACAACCCCGACCTGCTCTGCGACGCCTGGACTTCAAAGGGTGTCGTATCGGTACGCATTATGAATTCTCGAGGCGGCCACGCCGAATACAAAGAGTCCTTTTCCAACTTAAGTGTTTCGGCAAATTTGATCCGCGGCACCGATATGCTTTTTGTCGGTGAAAGCGAGAGTTCCTGCCACCCCGTCTTGTCGGCTAAATCAATCGCGGAAGTGATTATCAAACGACTTGAATTAGCTGCAAACCTGGCAAAGGTAACCACCGGAACGCTGCCGGTTGTCTTTACCCCCGACGGCGTCGCCGGCGCCTTTATCCCGTCACTGACGGCAGCATTCAACGGTAAGTTAGTCCTGGAAGGAGCTTCTCCTATAGGCAGCAAGATCGGCCAGAACGTTTTCGACGCGAAGCTGCAGTTATGGGACGATCCAACGTTAGCCTTCCGTCCCACCAGCCGTCCTTGCGATGACGAAGGTGTCCCCAGCCAGCGAACGCCGCTCATCGAAGCGGGTAGGGTAGCAAACTTCTACTACGACCTGCAAACGGCCGCTCTGGCAAACAAACGTAGTACCGGGAACGGCAGCCGCGGACGCGGAGGCTTGCCGTCGCCGTCACCCAGTGCTTTTGTTGTGGATTCAGGAAAAACGACTCTGGATGAAATGATAAGCGATATCAAAGAAGGGCTGGTTGTCGACGACCTTATGGGAGCCGACCAGGGAAATATCCTTGGCGGCGATTTCGCCGGAAACATTCTTTTGGGTTACAAGGTCGAAAATGGTAAAATAGTAGGTAGAGTAAAAGATACGATGGTTTCCGGTAATATTTACCAACTTCTTAAAGAAATCACCGCTGTCGGGGAAGCCAGGTGGGTCGGCGGCGGCCTTTTTGTCCCGCCTTTGTATTTCTCCAGAGTTTCAGTTACCAGCAAAGGTTAAACGCTCCCTTCCCTTCGGCGGAAACAAATGATGAACGAATTCATAAAACTTAATGCACGACCAAGACTGAACTCACCGCACATGCTGGCGGCGTGGCCCGGTGTTGGCAATGTTGCCACTATCGTCGCAACTTATCTGAAAAGCAAACTTGAATTCAAAGAGTTGGGTGAGATCGTAGCGCCGCAATTTTTCGACCCCATCGGCATCGCGGTAAAAAACAATGTCGTCGAGGCCCCGCAATTCCCCCAGAGCAAGTTCTATTACTGGAAAGACAAGACTGTACCTCGCAGCAAGGGCTTGATATTGTTCATCGGCGACGACCAACCGGCGGCGAAAGCCTACGCGCTGGCCCAATGCGTACTCGACGTCGGAATGCGTTTCGGTGTCAAGCGGATTTACACCTGTGCGGCCGCGCTTACCCATATTCACCCCACGGAACTGCCGCGAGTTTGGGGTGTGGCCACCAGCCCGCCGCTGACAGTGGAACTAAAGAAATACAACCTGCTGGAGCGGGGCAACTTTCAGATCGCTGGATTGAACGGCTTGCTGTTAGGGGCTGCCAAAGAAAGAAATGTCGAAGGTGTTTGCCTTTTAGGCGAAGTTCCGACCTACGCCACTAGAGTACCCAATCCGATGGCCTCCCTGGCAATTATCGGAGTATTGGCAAAAATGCTGAATGTCAAGATCGACACGGTTGAGCTGGCACGGCAAGCCGATGAAGCCAAGGAAACCATGAAGCAATTGACCGCTAGAGCCATGGGGGAGTATATCGACCTGTTTACCGAACCGATATGGGAACAGGGGGGTGAAGAAACGGAAGAGGATGGAGAGGATTAAAACTAAAATCAAAACATCCGGGGATGTACTGTTTACCGGAAACAAAGTCATAATCCGTACCAAGAAACTTTCGGATGCCGAAGACGACTATACCTGGGAATCCGACCGCGAGCTAGCCGAGTTAGACGCCGTGTACGCGTTAACGATTCCTTTCTCGCGTTACCTCAGCGAATATTCCAGCGAACTGCGACGGCCCTACGTAAACAGCCGCTACTTCGGTGTCGATACTCTTGACGGCAAGCACATCGGTAACTGCTCTTATTACCATTTTGACGAAGCCAAGGGTGAAACCGAACTCGGTATCATGATCGGCAACCGGGATTACTGGGATAAGGGCTACGGTAAAGACACCGTGACGGCGCTGGTCGACTACATATTCCGTGCCACCGAAATCAATCGAATTTATCTGAAAACACTGGAAGCGAATTACCGGGCACAAAAGTGCTTCGAGAAAAGCGGCTTCGTATGGTGCGGGCGTTTGCTCAACACAGGGACAAACTTCATGCTGATGGAGATGTCCCGCAAGCAGTGGCAGACAAACGCCTCCCCTTAGTTGTCATGCTGGAGCCCCGATTTATCGGGGCGAAGCATCTCAGGGGGGCGGGATAAACCCGAAGAATTGCCGTTTTGCGGTTTTTGAGTTATCGCTGCCTGTCGCCCAAAGCCAATTCCGGAGATTGAGTTTCCAAACCCAGTTTGTCCATCTCCATTTGCACCGGAATGGGGTAATCGCCGGTAAAGCAGGCCAGACAAACATTTTCTTTAGGCAGACCGACTGCCTTGATCAGTCCCTCGACGCTAAGAAATCCAAGTGAATCAGCACCGATAAAATCGCGTATTTCAGGAATAGTCTTCTGGGCGGCGATCAATTCCCAGCGTGTTGCCATATCGACACCGAAATAGCAGGGGTAACAGATTGGGGGTGCACAGATGCGCATATGCACTTCCTTAGCGCCCGCCTTCCTCAACAGCTTGATCACCTTTGGTGTCGTCGTGCCGCGAACGATACTGTCGTCGATCAGAACCACCCGCTTATTACCGATTATCTGCGGTAGGGGGTTAAATTTTACCTTTACGCCAAGGTCGCGGATACGCTGGTCAGGCTCGATAAAAGTACGTCCCACGTAGCGGTTCTTTACCAGGCCTTCCGTCATAGGGATACCCGATTCCATGGAATAGCCCACCGCCGCGGCAGTTGCGGAATCAGGAACGCCTATCACGAGATCGGCATCCACGGGATGTTCCTGAGCTAATCTTTTGCCCATTTCCAATCGGGTGGAATAGAGCAATCGCCCGGCGATCACACTATCGGGTCGTGCAAAGTAGATGTACTCAAAAATGCATAGAGCTTTCTTTGAAGACTCGATCCGGTGGCTCTCAACACCGTTTTCTGAAATCGAGACGATCTCGCCCGGATCGATTTCCCGGACGAAGTCAGCCCCGATGTGGTCCAGGGCACAGGTTTCGGAAGCCAATACCCATCCATGACCGTTAATGGCACCAAGAGACAGCGGGCGTACCCCCATCGGGTCGCGTACGCCGAACAAACGGTCGTTGGTAATAAAGGTCAGGGAATAGGCTCCCTTGATACGATGCATGGCATGTTTTATTTTCTCGATCCAGCCGTTACCGGGGGCAGATAGAATAAGATTACCGATGACCTCAGTATCGGTGGACGTATTGAAGGTGTAACCTTTTTCGGAAAGTTCCTGATACAAGGTTTCAGCGTTAAGAATATTGCCGTTGTGGGCGATGGCCAGCGAATCGGAGCCGTTGCTGACCACGATCGGCTGGGCGTTACACACGCGGCTGGAACCTTTAGTGGAATAACGGTTATGGCCGATAGCAATGTGACCGGTGAGCTGGCTTAAAGACTCTTCGTTAAATACCTGGGAGACCAGACCCATGCGGGCAAAGACGCGCAGCTTCTTCCCGTCGGCAGTAGCGATACCGGAGCTTTCCTGTCCGCGGTGTTGAAGTGCAAAGAGGCCGAAAAATGTAAGCCGAGCTACGTCTTCGTCAGGAGCATAAATGCCAAAGACGCCGCAACTCTCGTGCAACTTACGATTGTCCACAGGCGTTTTCATTATAGATGATTTGCAGTTGAGCGGTCAAACCGGTGAAGCTATGCCGCTTCACCACTCCAGATGGGAAGTGAACTTGGTGTGACAGGCATCCTGCCTGTCCATTCTGGATTCCCCGCCTTCGCGGGGAATGACAACAACATGAGGCGCGTAAAATGCAGCGAATGGATGAAAGCAACAACCGAACCGAGATTATTCGTCAACGCCGTTCGTGGTGATCCTGTCGAACTACGGCACCTGGTGGGACAGGCATTTTGCCTGTCTATTCTTGATTAGTTTTACCAGGAGCTTACAGCAGCCGTGCCGTTTTCCCCTTCCGTTTCCTCGCCTGAGTCTGGGTAATCGGAGCTATCCACGGGGGTATGTCAGGCATCTTGCCTGACAACAATTCCTCGATGGTAAGGATTTGCAAACGGGGATAATCCCTACCCAATGGCGAATGATAGAACCCTTTCAGAGCGGCTTCTTCTATCATGGGTTTGGTCGGCTTTTCCAGCGTGAGGAAAACGCCAATGTCCGCCTTCTCGCGATCGATAACGTGGCCGAGGTCGCGTATCATGCTCACCTGGACACCTCCACCTTTGACCGAGATAATGGCCTTCTTTATCTTGTCTTTTTCATCCATGTAATAAAGATAGCCGTCGATACCGGTATCCGCCCCCTTCTTCTTACCCCCGAAAGGTTGGCCCCCGGCAATAGATACCGTCCACCACTGAAACTGGTATTTGTCCTGGTTGAAAAGCTCGATGGCTCCGCCTAAGTCCTCGGGCTCGCCTACTACTCTAAAAGATGGCGGAGGAGTCATATTTTTGAGCCGCCATTTCATCAAGCCGATAGCGAGGTGGGTAATATCGATGCCTATCCATTTTCGGTTGAGCTTCTGGGCGGCAACAATAGCGGTGCCGCAACCGCAGAACGGGTCGAGAACGATGTCACCTTCGTTCGAGCTTGCCTGAATAATACGCTCCAGCAAGGCTTCCGGTTTTTGGGTTGCGTAGCCTAGGCGCTCTTTGGCCATAGAATTGACATCGAATACGTCTTGCCAAATTGACTGCACATATTCTCCCTTAGAAACGTCAAGATAGCGTTTTAGACGAGGCATGCCGCCGCTTGTGATAACTATTCGGCCTTCTCTTATCCCTTGATCTATTCGTTCTTGTGACCATATCCAATGTTTGCCAGGTGGTGGTGTCAGTATAGCTTCTCCAAACCGCCTTGGCAGACCATCGCCAGTCTGAGTGAAATCCCATAGCCCATACCTGCGTCCAGTCTCAGATTCGATTAGGTGATAATGGCTGTCCTTATAACTTTCTGGGTGTGGCGTAAATTGTTCGTTAAACTTTGCCTCTTCTCGTTTGGTGTAGAATAAGATATTGTCGTAGTTCTTTCCCCAAAAACCGCTTTGACGTTTGGCGACTCTAGTCCTTTGCCAAATGATGTCATTCCTGAAATTGTTCGCCCCAAAAATCGTATCCATCAGCAGCTTGAGATAATGGCTGGCGGTTGGGTCACAGTGCAAGTAAATCGAGCCGGTATCTTTTAGCACCCGCCTCAACTCGACGAGCCTGACGGCCATCATCGTCAAATATGCCCGCATCGCTGTCCTCTGCCCCACGAAATTGGGCAGGACCGAAATAAACTCCTTCGTTGCCGCGGGTGCGATAGCGGAAACAGCCATATCTTGAAGAGCCCGCTCGGATTCCAACCCCCACTGCCAGGTATCCTCGAAGGCCTCCATCTGAGCGGCGGAAGACCTACCGGAAGGCTCTTTGAACAGAACGTTGTAATTCGCGTTTGAGTTGAATGGAGGATCGAGGTAAATAAGGTCGACGGACTCGTCCGGTATATGTTCCCTCAGGATTTTCAGGTTGTCGCCATAATAAAGGACGTTCGTGTCCATTCGGCTCCCCTTCGCTTCGCTCAGAGCTTGCCCCGTACTTGATACGGGGGCTAAAGGCTAATCAGGATAGCGCTATTTGAGAGGATTTTAATCGCAGTTGTGAGATTAGTCAAATGGCTTTTTCCTTGCTTTGGCAATATGACTATGTTATCATTACACCTATTAATTAGGTGTAATATGACCACAGAAAAAGGTAAAGCACTCGACCTAGCCATCGGCCAAATCGAAAAGCGATTTGGCAAGGGCTCCATTATGAAACTGGGGGAGTCCGCTCTATCGTTTCACGTAGAGGTAATTCCCACCGGTGCCCTCGCATTAGACCTGGCCTTGGGTGTCGGGGGAATCCCCAAAGGCCGCATCACCGAAATATTCGGTCCCGAATCGTCAGGCAAAACAACGCTCGGACAACACATTATTGCTCAAGCGCAGAAGAAGGGTGGGACGGCAGCTTATATCGATGTCGAACATGCCCTTGACCCTGATTATGCCCGTCGTTGCGGAGTCAATGTTGACGACATGCTGATCTCCCAACCGGATACGGGAGAGCAAGCCCTGGAAATCACGGAAGCATTAGTCAGAAGCGGAGCTATTGATGTCATTATCGTTGATAGCGTTGCCGCTCTGGTTCCCCAAGCAGAAATCGAAGGAGAAATGGGAGACGCCCACGTCGGTCTTCAAGCCCGGTTAATGTCACAAGCCCTTAGAAAACTGGCCGCCGCGATTAGCAAAACAGGAACCGCAGTCGTATTTATCAACCAGTTGAGAGAAAAGGTAGGCATCGTCTTTGGTAATCCCGAGGTAACGCCCGGAGGCCGGGCTTTGAAATTCTACAGCTCGGTCAGGATAGACTTGAGGCGTGCCGATACCATTAAGCAGGGTGATGTGGCGGTAGGTAACCGTGTTAAAGCAAGAGTAGTCAAGAATAAAGTTGCCCCTCCCTTCCGCACCGCCGAGTTCGACATCATGTTCGACCGGGGTATTAGCCTGGAAGGCAACATTCTTGATCTTGGGACTGAACTGGGGCTGCTGACCAAATCCGGGGCATTCTTCTCCTATGGTGATACTCGCTTGGGGCAAGGCAGAGAAAGTGCCAAGCAATTTTTGCAGGAGCACACCGAGATTGCACAAGAAATTGAGCAGCGGATTAGAGCCTCAGCAGTTAAACCTGTATCAGCTTCGGCTGAAGAATAACCCGGCCAGCCGGGTTGGGCTAAAAAGAATAAAGGAAACCCTGTCCTGTAAAGCTGAGGTTCTAGCCTCAGCTTTTATTTTTTAAGGGGGAAATCGGGATTGCAGAAGATTACCGACCTTAAATCCGAGCCCAAGGACCAATTCGAGCGGTGCCTGAGCGCCGCCTTGCGCTATTTGAACTATCGCCCCCGCGCCGAAGCCGAGTTGCGGGCGCGATTAACGCTCCGCGGGTTTCCCGAAGAAGCGCAAAACGCTGTGGTTCGCCAGTTGGCTGAAGACGGATTGTTGAACGACGCTATTTTCGCTCAATTTTATAAGGATGCCCTCGACTATCTTCGTCCCCGCAGCAAATGGATGACAAGGCAAGATCTGAAACAGAAGGGGATTAGCAGCGAAATCATAGAACAGGTAGTGAGCACCAT
>JAUSGV010000031.1 GCA_030648675.1 Dehalococcoidales bacterium | reverse complement strand
TTTTTTTAATAACTCACTGTTTTCTATGTTGTGTTTGGCTCTTCGTCTAAAGTATAATTCCCTAAAAAAGGAAGCAACATGAAAGTTATATTTTTACAGGACGTTAACCGCGTAGCGAAGACCGGAGAAGTTAAAGAAGTAGCGGACGGTTACGGCCGCAATTTTCTGCTTCCCCGCCGTATTGCCGTCGCCGCGACTGCAGGCGCGATGAAGGAAATGGAGGCCCTGATCAAGCGCGAGGCTTCCCGCAGGGCGAAGACCGAGGCCGAATTGCAGGAATTGACCAACCAGTTGAACGGGAAAGATATCACCATCAAGGCCAAAGCCGGAGCCAAGGACAAACTCTACGGGACGATCACTACCGCCGACATCGCTGCCGAGATAGAAAAAGCCCACAATCTGATCGTGGATAAGCGAAAGATCGAATTGGCCGAGCCGATCAAGCAGGTAGGCAGCTACGATGTCGCGATCAAGGTCGGAAAAGATCTGACGGCAACCATTAAGGTGACGGTAGTACAAGAAGGTTAAATAAACCATTCCGTGCTCGACACTGAATCCAGAAGACGCTGGATACCGGTCCCGATTGAAATACGGGATTCAAGAACTTTCGCCGGTATGGTAGGTTGGATGAAATACCAGATTTAGTATTCAAAAGTTGAGGAAGGGTGAAAGAAATTAATTTCACCCTCACCTAACCTCTCCCCTCAAGGGGGAGTTGTATCAAAAGTCGTCTTTCCGGCGAAAGCCGGAATCCAGATCAATATAATTGGGCACGATTTCTGGATTCCAAATCTAGTTTGGAATGACAAACGTATTCAAAATGGTACTTATGATACAAAGCTCCTCAAGGGAGAGGAAAATAGATGAAGAGCACGCTATCCTGGATGGAGAAGGCTTTATTAGACTCGTTTTCAGTCATTAGGTTGAATTGAGCGAAGGAGGTTGATGAAGAGAGGGCTGATATTAAATTACCCCCCCACGATTCCGATGCCGAGGATGCGGTTATCGGTTCCCTGTTGATCGACGGCCAGGCTATCTTCAAGGTCGCGGGCTTTCTGGAGTCCGAAGACTTCTTCCAGGAACAAAACCAATGGCTTTACGTCACCTGCTTGAAGCTGTACCAGCGTAATGATGCCATCAACCAGATCACGGTGGCCCAGGAATTGGACCGCCAGGGCAAACTGGTCGCCTGCGGCGGAGCCGCCAATCTCAGTCAGCTCATCGCCAACTGCGCCTCCCCGCTGGATATCGAACACTACGGACGAATCGTAAACCGGCTGGCGATCAGCCGCCGGCTCATTGAGGCGTCACAGCGCATCGAAAAGATCGGTTTCGAGGCTAACCCGGATATCGAAGACAGCCTGAATAAGGCCGAAGACGTCCTTTTCAAATTACGGCACGGACAGAGTCCGCGCGATTTCGCCCATATCCGCCAGGTTTTGGATAAGTACTTCGAAGCCCCGCCGGCGGAGGCAGAACCCGGACAGCCGGAACCGCTAAAGCAAATTTATACAACCTACACCGGCCTGGACGAATTTCTGGGCGGCATGCAGCGCTCCGACCTGCTTATCATTGCCGGCCGCCCCAGCATGGGAAAGACCTCCTTCGCCTTGAGCATCGCCCAGAATGCGGCGGTAAAGCAGGGGGCATGCGTCGCAATATTCAGTCTTGAAATGGCACGCGAGGCACTGGTATTGCGCATGCTGGCCAACGAAGCCGACGTCGATTCCCGCCGCGTGCAGCTCGGACGCCATACTACCGAGGAAGAAGAAAGAAGGATCATGAACGGCATCGGTGTCCTGTCGGAGGCACCGATCTATATCGACGATTCGCCACAGCTGAAGGTGGTCGAGATGAGGAGCAAGGCACGCCGCCTTCACTTCGAACGCGGGCTCGACCTGATAATCGTCGACTACCTGCAGTTGATGGCCGGAGACAGCCGGACCGAAAACCGGGTCCAGGAAATAGGTTATATTTCCCGCGCCCTTAAGGGGCTGGCACGTGAACTCAATGTGCCGGTGGTCGTGGTATCACAGCTCAGCCGCGCGGTAGAGTGGCGTGCCTCGCATAAACCGCAATTGTCCGACCTTCGCGAAAGCGGAAGCATCGAGCAGGACGCGGACATCGTCATGTTCATCTACCGCGACGATTACTACTATACGGAAAAAGACTGGCAGGAGCAGCACCCGGACGAAACCTATCCGGCGGGAATCGCCGACATCATCATCGCGAAGCACCGCAACGGCCCCACGGGTGAGATCAAGCTTCATTTCATCGCCAAATCGGCCAAGTTCAAAGACATGTCCAACCAGGAGCCGTCGCTGCTATGAAGCACTTCGGCGGGTTCCCCTCCCGGATGAATTTCACGTCCGTACCGAATATTTTCTTCAGTCAATTGTTAGCAGATATCGACGACGTCGCGGAATTGAAGACGCTTCTGAGCGTGATCCGGGCGATATACGGTAAACGGGGTTATCCCCGCTTTACCACCTATTGCGAATTGGCGGACAATCCGGCATTGATGACTTCTCTGGGCGGCGACGAAGCCCTGCACCATGCCCTGGAACAGGGCGAAAAAAGAGGCACCCTTCTTCATGCCGCCATGGAGCAGAACGGCAAAGCGGAAGACGTCTATTTTTTGAACACCGAAAAGGACAGGACCGTGGTCGAGAAGATCAAGAACGGCGAGTTGAGTCTCCCGGGATTGAGCATTAAACCGCACCCCTGTCACGAGATGCCGGCGGAGCAGCCGAACATTTTTGGCCTTTACGAAGAGAACATCGGCTTATTGACCCCGATGATCGCCGACGAACTGCGGGAAGCCGAGAAAACATACCCCGAAGCCTGGCTCAAGGATGCGATAAAGAGAGCGGTAGACGAAAACAAGCGCAAGTGGAGTTATATCCAGGGGATACTGGAGCGCTGGGCAAGAGAGGGCAAGGATGATGGAACATATCAAAGAGATATTAGAAAAACAGACCCGGATAAATATATCAAAGGGAAATACGGGCACATGGTCCAGCACTGAACCCGCCCCGGCCGCCGTAGAGGAAATCTGCCCGGCCTGCAAGGGAGCCCGGTTCGTTTATCCGCTATTGCCGTCCGGCAAGCCTGACTATAGCCGGGCCGTACCATGCAAGTGCGCGAAGACAAATTCGGGGGAAGAGCGTCGCGAGCGTTTGCAGAGTTACAGCCGCCTCGGCCTGCTCACACGGCTGACTTTTGCAACTATCAATCCACAGGGAAAAAGTGCCGACCCGGACGTCCAGACGAAATTCAACCAGGCTTATCAATCGGCCCGGGCATTTGCCGCCGTGCCAAGAGGCTGGCTGATACTGGCCGGACCGAGCGGTTCCGGTAAAACCCATCTTGCCGCGGCAATAGCCAACCAATGTATTGAAGACGGGCGTCCAGCGTTCTATGTTACCGTACCGGACCTCCTCGACCACCTGCGCTCGTCTTTCAGTCCCGCCAGCGAAATACCCTACGACGAATTCTTCGAGCAGGTACGCAGCGCCCCGCTGCTCGTGCTGGACGACCTGGGCATACAATCGAGCACAGCCTGGGCCAAGGAAAAATTGGACCAACTGCTTAACCACCGTTTCGGCAACCAACTACCGACGGTTATCGTGTCCATCGCCCCCATCGCGAGTCTGGACGAAAGGATCAGGACGCGGCTGCTGACACCGGGTTTTTGCCAGATATTCGAGCTCGGCGAGGAAAAGTCGGCTTTATCGACCTACGGTTGGGCACCGGAATTCGAACTACAAAAGCAGATGACTTTAGAAACCTTCGACTGGAAGAGATCGAATCTGCCCCTCGAACAGCGGGAAAATCTGAAAAAGGCCTTCGACCTGGCGTATGAGTTTGCTAAATCGCCGGAGGGCTGGCTGGTCTTTTCCGGAGTCGTCGGCTGCGGCAAGACGCACCTCGCCGCGGCTATCGCCAACTACCGCTACCAGCAAAAACAACCGGCCCTTTTCGTGGTCGTCCCCGACTTTCTCGACCACCTGCGGTCTACCTTCAGTCCTGAGAGCAAGACCTCTTACGACCGGCTTTTCGAGAGTGTAAAAAACGCTCCGCTCCTGATCCTCGACGATTTCGGGCAGCAATCGACGACACCCTGGGCACAGGAGAAGCTGTACCAAACGATAAATCACCGCTACAATTCCCGGATGCCGACCGTCATTACCACCGCTGCATCTACTGAGGAACTGGACAGCCCGATAAGCTCCCGCTTCGTCGATCCGAAACTCAGCCTGATCTTTCACATCATGGCTCCGGACTACCGCGGCGATGCCACCCGGAAAAGGCCGTCACGTACCGGCCACCGAGGGACTCCCCCGCCAACTCCGAGGTAGATTTGCGCCTTCGCGGCGTTTTCATTTAGAATAGGACAGATTTATCTGGACTGGTGCTGGGGGAAGTTCCCAAATGCTTACCAACCTGCCTGTACTAGTACTAAATCAAAGCTACGAACCGCTGCACGTCTGCCGCGTCCGCCGTGCCATCGTCCTTATGTATGAAAATAAGGCGGAAATGCTGGAAAACGGCTCCGGACACCTGCATACGGCCAACCTGGATATCCCGGTACCTTCGGTGATCCGGCTGGCCATAATGGTCAGGCGTCCCCATCGCAAGGACAGAAAAATGACCCGGTTCGAGATCTTCAAACGCGACCGGTACAAATGCCAGTATTGCGGAAAGGAATCCAAACAACTTACCCTGGATCACGTCATGCCCCGTTTCCGTGGCGGCGAGCATACCTGGGAAAACGTCGTGAGCGCCTGCGTGCACTGCAACCGGATTAAAGCCGGCAGGACACCGCACGAAGCCAGAATGAAATTATTAAGCCAGCCGGGCCCCCCGAAACATAATGGGCTTTTCTACATTCCGGCATATCAGCAGGTCCGTACCGAGTGGCAAAAGTACCTTCTGCAATAATGGAACAAACTAAGAAAATTCGAAATTAGAATTTCGAAGCACGAAACAAATCCCAACGATCACATAATAAAATAAAACAATTGGTATAGATTGCTTCGGTTCGAATCGATTTCGAATCTCGCAATGACAATATGGACGGTCTGCCATTCCGTGCTTGACACGCCTGCGTGCCATAACGCACTTCTGCGTGCAGGCTCGGAATCCAGAACAATCCTCTCTTCTCGTCATCCCGAGTCCTTCATAAAAGGACGTGGGAATCTATATAAATTTATTGAGATTGCCACGCCTCCGTTCGAAGCGGATGGCTCGCAACGACAGATGTAAGACTGCTCAGGCAACCACAGGGCGGGGCAACAGTCCGGCTTTCCCCACTACCTCGGGAACAATATCTTCCCAGCCTACTGCCATGATGTGAACGCCGTGGACTCCGGGAGTATTTCGCAACTGCTCGATTATCTCGAGGGCGATTTTGACCCCTTCTTCTTTCGCGTTTTCTTTACCGGCAGCCTCCATGCGGGAGACGATGCCCTGAGGGACGCTGACGCCGGGTACCGAGGTCTGCATATATTTGGCCATGCCCGCGGCTTTGATAGGTATGACACCGGCCAGGATGTGTACCTGCTTGTCCAGGCCGCGGTCGACGACCATCTTCATCCACCGCTGGAATTTTTCTACGTCGAAAACCGCCTGGGTCTGAATGAAATCGGCTCCCGCGTTGATCTTCTTTGCCAGGCGCAAAACGCGATATTCAAAAGGATCGGCAAAGGGATTTTCAGCGGCACCGATAAACAGCGGCACGTCCCCGGAAATGTCCTCGCCGCTGATAAACTTCTTTTCGTCCCGCATCGTTTTCAAAACGCGGACGAGCTGTATTGAATCCATATCGAAAACGCCCCTGGCGGTAGGATGATTACCGAAACACATATGGTCGCCGGTGAGGCAGAGAATATTGCCGATTCCTAAAGCAACCGCCCCGAGAACGTCGCTCTGTAAAGCAATCCGGTTGCGGTCGCGGGTGACCATCTGCATCACCGGTTCGACGCCCTGCTGCTTCAGCAGCGTGCAGCCGGCTAAACTCGACATGCGCACGATAGCCGTCTGGTTGTCGGTGACGTTCACTGCGTCGCAGCACGAGCGCAAGGTCTCCCCTTTTCGATGCATTACCTTCGGGCTGGTACCCTTAGGCGGACCGGCTTCAGCGGTAACGGCGAAATGTCCTCCGGCCAGCACCTTCTCCAGATTCGTTCCTGCTTTCATTTCAGTTTCCCTCTTTATCCGTTCTGTCATTCTGAACTTGATTCAGAATCCAGCAATCACTGTTTATCGCCTGGATTCCGGCTTTCGCCGGAATGACATTTTGCGATATGTCAATATTCCAGCGTGATCTGCCTTGGCCCGCCCCAGAGGCTGTGGTTCCAATCTTTTAACTTCATTATCTCTTCCAGTTGGTCCAAACGCCCCTGTGCGGTCAAACGATCGATAATCTGCTGCCAGCCGCAGGGCGTATTGGGATCGACTTCGCATTTGCCGCCGACCGAGCCGCCGCAAGGACCGTTGAAGAGGCTTTTGGCACAACGGACAATAGGGCAAATAGCGGCAGTATTGGCAATGATGCATCCGCCGCACTGCATACAGACCTCGGCAAATTGCCCCGGGCTCTGCTCCTTCCCGATGAACATCGTATTCAGGGCGGGATATACCGGCTTTTTCGTATAGAGAGCTACGGTCTGGACGCCGAAAGAACACGGCATCGCCAGGATCGCATCGCAGGCTTCGACTTCCGTTGCCTTCTGTGCCAGGGCATCCTCGGCCAGGGGGTCGCAAGCCGTGGGAATAACCATCCATCCGGTGACCTGCTTGCCGGCTTCCTCCAATTTTGTCTTCATCGCCAGCACCTCGGTTTTACCGCCGGTATGCTGAATGGTAGTGCAAGTACCGCAACCGACGAGAAAGACCTTCTGGTCTCGCTTTAGAAATCCCAGAACCTTTTCAAACTTCTTCGGCTTCGTCATTGATAACATATCGTTACCCTACCCCTGTTTTTTGTTTCACGCGGTTTTCATAATCGGTACGGAAGTGCTGCAAACTATCCACCACCGGGAAAGGAGCCGCCTGCCCCAGGCCGCACAGAGAAGTAGCCATCATGGTGCCGGACAACCTTTCCAGAAGTTGGATGTCATTCGCCCGGGCTTGCCCCTGCGCAAATCTTTCTAAAATATCTACCATCGCTACGGTGCCTTCCCGGCAGGGAGAACACTTGCCGCAGGACTCGTCCTGCAGAAATTCCAGACTGGCCAGGACGACTTCCACCACGTCCCGGCTTTCATTGTATACCGTAACCGCCCCGGCACCGAGGACCGTCTCAAAAGATAGAGGAGAGTCCAGTCCGGCCGCGGGAACGATCCGTCCGGTAGCCCCGCCGATATGGACGAACTTGATCGATTCGGCGCCGGCGAGGTCGACAACCAGTTCTCTCAGTTTGGTACCCAGCACCAACTCGTAAACGCCGGGATTGGCAACGTCACCGCTGACCGAGAAGACTTTGGTACCTTTGCTTTTTTCCGTACCCAACTGGCTGAACGCCTGTGCCCCGTTCAAGATAATATTGGGGATATTCGACAACGTCTCTACGTTGTCAATAACTGTCGGTTTTTGCCAGAGACCTTGCACCGTCGGGAAAGGAGGACGGTAGCGCGGTTCGCCGCGCTTGCCTTCGACGGAGTCCATCAGGGCCGATTCTTCCCCGCATATATAAGCCCCAGCGCCTTCCCGAATAGTAATGTCGACGTGCTCCAGGAAACCTTTGTCCTTTGCCTGAGAAATCGCGCTTTCCAGCAGCCTTTTCAGCCGGCGGTATTCCGCCCGGAGATAGATAAAAGCCTGGCTCGTGCCGATAGCATAGGACGCGATGGCGATACCTTCGACCAGCGTGAAAGGGTCGTTGGTCAGGAGGTAACGGTCTTTAAACGTACCGACCTCACCTTCGTCAGCGTTGCACAGGAGATACTTGATATCGCCGGGCGATTTCCGCGCCCCTTCCCATTTTATTCCGGTGGGGAATCCGGCGCCGCCCCGGCCGCGCAGTCCGGAGGCCTTGACCTCGCCGATGACCGCATCAGGAACCATAGCTTTGGCTTTGGCCAGGGCTTTGAAGCCATCGTGAGCGATATAGCTGTCGATGCTCCGGGGATCGATTATTTCACAATTCTTCAGAACGACTCGTTTTTCCGGCATCAAAAAACACCTGACTACTATTTATATAACTGTAGAATCTGCGGTATTTTTCCGGGGGTCAAATTTCCGAGCAGGTCGTCGTTAATCAACATCGCCGGCGCCATGTCGCAGGCCCCGATACAGTTGGTAAATTCGAGAGTAAATCTGCCGTCGGCGGTGGTTTCGCCGGGATCGACACCGAGAGCGTCTTCGAGCGCCGCGATAATAACCTTGGAATCCTTGATATGGCACGGTTCGCACTGACATATGCGGATTATGTTCCGGCCTTTCGGTTTAACGGTGAGAAACGAATAAAAAGTAGCGACACCGTAGACCTGGCTCACCGGAACACCGGTGGACTGAGCTATCGCTTTAATAGATTCTTCCGGGATATAGCCCAGCTTATCCTGGACTTCCTTTAGCCGTACCAGCACGGTTTCGTTTTGAGGTTTTGTCTTTGCTTCGACCATCATGTTTCACACCATAGCCACGGTCATTTAATGATCATCGATACGCCGGTTTTCGCTTCGCCCATTTTCCTCGGCTTGGTTAAGCTGCCGGTAGGGCAAACCTTGATACACGCATCGCAGTCGCGGCAGGCTTCCGCCGACAGCGGCTGGTCGTTATCGATCACGATCTTGCTATCGAAACCACGATAGGCGATACCCAGCACGCCGTTCCCGGCAATTTCATTGCAAGCCCTGACGCAATTGCGGCAGAGGATGCATTTGGTACGGTCTATCTGGATATAAGCGTTGTCTTCGATGGGATAAAAGCGCTTCCGCGTTCGATACGGGGAAAGTCCCACGTCGTATTCGGCGGCGAGTTCGCGCAGGTTACAAACATTAGCTTTATCGCAGATCATGCAAAAACCGCAGTGACTGGCGAATAGCAATTCGATAAGGGTCTTACGCGCGGCCAGCACCTTCGGCGAGTGGGTCTGGATAACCATGCTCGGAGCTATCGGTGTATAGCAGGAACCGAGCAGAGTCCGGGACCCTTCTACTTCAACAACGCAGATGCGGCAACAACCGGTAGGGGTCAGTTCTCGGAGATAGCACAGAGTAGGAATTTCGATACCGTTTTGCCGGGCGAGTTCCAGGATGGTTTGTCCTTCCTGCCCAACCACCGGAGACCCGTTGAGAGTTAACTTAACGTCGCTCATATTTGAATTTTACTCTCAAAGTAACTTTAGAAACAAGGCCGCGGACCAAGAAAGCAGCATAACGCCGGACAGTTCTCAAGCCCCAAAAACTTGAAACCGTTATATCACATGCGATATAATGGATACGAACCCGGAAGCAAGCAGCAAGCTAGCGAAAGGTCTTACAAAAGGGTTTACAGATGAGGATAACAAGTGACAACTCAAAATCCCCCTTAGTCCCCCTTTTCCAAAGGGGGAGAGTCCTTCCTCCTCTTTCGAGGGAAGCAGACAGCTATGTAAATATATTTACGAGACACTACACT
>JAUSGV010000086.1 GCA_030648675.1 Dehalococcoidales bacterium | reverse complement strand
GCGACTGCCTGTTCCTACGTTTTGGACCATTCGTTGACGGCCGGAGGGCAATTTACGATTAACGGCCAGCCTTCGGGAACGGTCGATTGTTTGAGGGCAATCTGTGCGAATCGTTGACGGTTTTAGGCTGCATTGACCAGCGCCTTGACAAGGCTTACGAGTGGATGGCGAGGACAACTACCGGAGAGGGTGTGGCTCCTATGACCGATAAAAAGGCGTCACTCCGCTACTACTCCGGGAAGTGCGGCCCCAACTTTGCCTGCGGAGCAAACAACAAATTGCCGTGTGCCTGGGGTGCGACAAAGGTTATGCTGGCTTTCGGCAGGCTGCCGGCAAAACAACGGAATCCCTTGATAGATCGTGCCATCAAAACAGGAATCGATTTTCTGTTCAGCAAGGACCCGGCCAAGGCGGATTATCCTTCCGGGTATGCCGCGAAACCGAGCGGCAACTGGTGGAAATTCGGCTTTCCCGTGTTCTATATCACCGATATGCTGCAAATCGCGGAGGCATTGGTTGGATTAGGCTATGCCCGCGACCTTCGATTAGCCAAGGCGGTAAAGCTGATACGCGACAAGCAGAATAGTGACGGGCGCTGGGCGCTGGAGTACGACTACTCTGGAAAAATCGCGGTGGATTTCGGTCCAAAAAAGCAGCCGAACAAGTGGGTTACACTGAGGGCGATGAGGGTACTTAAACATAATAACCAATAACCAAGAAACAAAAACCAAATAAATTCCAAATTCCAAAAATCAAACAGGAAAATCCGAAGCACTAAGCGTGAAATTCGAAACAAATCCGAAGCACAAATGACCGAAAGGGGTTACGGATTGCTTCAGCCTTCGGCCTCGCAAAGACAGACGGCTGGATTCCGGATCAAGTCCTGAATGACATCGAAGGGTATTTTAGGGTGATATTCGAGAGCGGGAAAATGTAACATTTTTGTTATTTTCCGGCCTCCGGTTTTATGACTATTTCATAAACGCCGACCTATCATAAATATATCAAGAACCTCGACAAGCAAAATATCTGAATTGGAGAGGGAAGGGCCATGGCAAAACTGAACGTGTACCTTAATTTCGCGGGCAATAGCGAGGAAGCATTCAAATTCTACAGGGCAGTATTCGGCGGAGAGTTTACGTCGGTCGTCCGGTTTAAGGACATGCCTGTGCCGGGGGTAAAGGTCTCGGAAAAAGACCAAAACAAGATGATGCATATCGGACTGCCGATCGGGAAAACTGATGTTCTGATGGCCAGCGATACGCTTGAGTCGCTCGGGCAAAAACTCAAGCCAGGCAACAACGTTTACCTCTCATTCCATCCGGAAAGCAAAGAGGAGGCGGAGAGGATATTTAGCGGGCTTTGCGCCGGTGGCGCGATTGAAATGCCGCTGGCGAACCAGCCGTGGGGCGACTACTATGGGAGTTGCAGAGACAAGTTCGGCGTGATGTGGATGGTGGACTACGCCTATCCCAAAGCGGAAACGAAGGCAGAACCGTTGTCGGCAGCACCGGCGATGAGGTGACAGGTAAAAATCCGAATTACGAAGCACGAAATTCGAAACAAGCACGAATAACAAAAATCCCAATAACCGTATTGGAACCTTGCGAGACGGAATATGATGACGCAACAGGAAACAATCGGAAAAAGGACGGACACCCTTTGCGGGCCGGAAGAAATCAGGTCATGGATCGTCGACCTTTCCAGCAGGGATGCGGTAAGAAGATCGAAAGGCCGTTTATCGCTGGTTGCCGCTGGGGACAAGGCAGTCCGCTGCCTGGTAGAAGCGATGGGCAGCCGGAACATACGGGCACGTCGGGAATCGGTGAAAGTCCTCGACGATATCGAAACAGACTGGTCCAGCCTGGCGGACGAAGCTACTATCCGAGCCCTTGCGTCCGACCTCGGCAGCAAAGACTACATGGTACGGACAAGGATACGTTGGGCACTGGTGAGGATCGGGTCGAAAGCTGTTGCCGCATTAGAAGAACAGATAACCAACAAAGACCAGAGCAGGCTCTTGGAAGTAGTAAAGGCCCTCAGTCAGATCGGTGATGCCAGGGCTGCTGCGACTTTGATAAATATGCTTGATGATAATAATTTTGGCGTCCGGTGGCTTGCGGCAGAGGGACTGATCGCTATCGGTATTCCTGCCTTGATGCTGTTGCTCCGCAGACTGCTGGAGCGGGCCGATTCGCCTGTGTTTCGGGAAGGAGCCCACCACGTTTTGCACGGGATAAATCCTGGGGGAATCGAAAATCTGTTGCTCCCTGTACGCAGGGCGATAGAGGGCGTCGAACCGGAAGTGGCTATTCCGCCGGCAGTAGATATTGCTTTGCAAGAGCTGGAGAAATTCCACGCGGCGCAGTACAATTTACATCCGTGGGCAACTGTGCTCAAGCCGCAGGCGCCATACGGAAAAACTCCGGAAGCTTTTGAAAAAAACGAAGGGCTGTTTTCCGATTAACTCCGGGCCAACGGCAGGCGGGAAGCAACGGCTTCATCATAAGACTCGGGTGACGATTTCTCTGCCATCTCATTGGAAAAATATTTACCGGTAACCTTTTTCACTTCCGCCCCGGTGACCAGGCAGATTTTACCCTTCATGTCTTCCATAAATTACTAAATCCGAATTACTAATTACGAATTTCGAAACAAATTCAAAAACTTAAAGCTTAAAGGTTAAAACTACGCTAAGGACGATTAGCATAGATTGCTTCGGTTCCGCTCGATACGGAAACCGCAATGACAGGTGGAAGGAACGGATTGCTTCATCGCTATGCTCCTCGCAAAAAAAGTTGGAGACGCTGGATTCCGGATCGAGTTCGGAATGACGGCTCTCGATCTGTCACTTTTTGGCCGCAGCCAGTCTCTTTTTCGTGTATTCGATTAGCCCGCCCGCATTTATGATACCCGCCATGAAATCCGGGTAGGGTTTGGCGGTGAAGGTCTTACCGTTGGTCAGGTTCTTTATCTTGCCCGAAGCCAGATCGATCTCCACGACGTCGCCCATGTTGATGTTGTCGGGGGCTTCCCCGGATTCGAGAAGCGGCAGGCCGATATTAATGGCGTTGCGGAAAAAGATGCGGGCGAAGCTCCTGGCGATGACGCAGGAAATACCCGAAGCCTTGATGGAAAGTGGGGCATGCTCCCGGGACGAGCCGCAGCCGAAGTTGGTGGTGGCGACAATGATGTCGCCCGGCTTGTGGCGATTGACGAAGTCGGCGTCGATGTCTTCCATGCAGTGCTTCGCCAGCTCTGCCGGGTCGGAAGTGTTCAGGTAGCGCGCCGGGATGATGGCGTCGGTATCTACATTCGCTCCATATTTATGGACGGTGCCTTTTAACATTTGTTAACTCCTTGTACTCTGCACCTCTCCCTTGACGGGAGAGGTGCAGAGCCTGCCCCGTACTTGATACGGGGTGAGGGTGTTAATTTAATTCTTCAAGTATTTTCTCGAGTACACCCTCAACGTTTTGCATGACCTCATTATTCCAAAATCTCAGTATCTTAAAACCTTTGGACTCCAAACTGTCTGTCCGTTCTTTGTCTTTTACTTCACTATGTTGGCTGCCATCAATTTCGATAATCAGTCTCTTTTCCAAGCTTACAAAGTCAACAATGTAGTGTAGTGTCTTACAAAAGGGTTTACAGATGAGGATAACAAGTGACAACTCAAAATCCCCCTTAGTCCCCCTTTTCCAAAGGGGGAGAGTCCTTCCTCCTCTTTCGAGGGAAGCAGACAGTTACGTAAATATATTTACGAGACACTACAGTAGTTACCCACTGGTTGTTGCCTGCGGAACTTGATTCCGCAAAGCTGGCTGCTTCGCAATCGCGACCAGAGTAATCCTTCTGCATTAGTCTCATTTTTTCGAAGGTTTCTAGCGAAATGTAATCGCCGATTACCATTCATAGCAATTCGCTTTAATTATTACCCCTCACCTTAATCCTCTCCCGCAAGGGGAGAGGAAAAGAAAAGAAGATGTTCGCCAGAATGACAGCAAAAAGAATCACGTTAATTCCTCCGGACTCCCTATTCTGCCGAGAACGGCACTGGCGGCGGCGACGGCCGGATTAGCGAGATAGACTTCCGATTTCGTGCTGCCCATGCGGCCGACGAAGTTACGGTTGGTGGTAGAAATGGCCCTTTCGCCGGCGGCCAGAACGCCCATATGCCCGCCGAGACAAGGCCCGCAAGTCGGCGTGCTCACCGCCGTCCCAGACTTGATAAACGTCTCGATCAGCCCTTCCTTCAAGGCATCCAGATATACCTGCTGCGTGCCGGGAATAACGATGCATCGCAGACCGTGATGCACCTTTCTTCCCTTCAGTATGCCCGCCGCCAGGCGCAGATCTTCCAGCCGCCCGTTGGTGCAGCTGCCAATGACCGACTGGTCGAGAGCGACGTT
>JAUSGV010000075.1 GCA_030648675.1 Dehalococcoidales bacterium | reverse complement strand
GTCTAACCACGGGCAAATAAGAAGCCCCTATGAAGGTCATCGAGACCATCAGCGGAATGAAAAAGGCCAGGCAGGAGCTTGGCGGAACGGTCGGCTTCGTGCCGACCATGGGCTACCTGCACGAGGGCCATATTTCGCTCGTCCGCTACGCCAAATCAGAGAATACGCACGCCGTAGTCAGCATATTCGTTAACCCCACCCAGTTCGGCCCCACGGAAGATTTAGCCACTTATCCCCGCGACATTCCCAGCGACCTGGCGATGCTGGAAGAATGCGGCGTCGATATCGTTTTTATCCCCACGCCACGTGAAATGTATCCGAGAAGATACAGCACCTGGGTCGACGTAAAGAAGGTCACGGAACAGTTGGAGGGGGCCATACGGCCGGAACATTTCCGCGGCGTAGCGACCGTGTGCAACAAGCTGTTCAACATCGTCCGGCCCACTAAAGCCTATTTCGGGCAGAAAGACGCCCAGCAGGTCGTCGTTATCAAGAAAATGGTCGCGGAACTCAACATGAACCTGGAGATAATCGTTGTCCCCACGGTGCGCGAACCGGACGGGCTGGCGATGAGCAGCCGCAACGTCTACCTCAAACCGGATGAACGGCAGGGTGCATGCGTTCTATACCACGCCCTGAAACTGGCCGAGAAGATGTGGAAGCAGGGCGAAACCGACGCCCACCGCATCCGGCAGGCTATGATCAAACTTATCGAAGAAGAACCTCTCGCCGAAGTAATCAGCTACGTCAGCATCGCCGACGGCGATACTCTTGAAGAACGGCACGAAGTCAAACACGGAGCCCTTGTTTCACTCGCGGTTAAAATCGGCAAGCCGAGGCTGATTGATAATACGGTGTTAGAATAGCCTTCGCAAACGGGCTGGTGCGGCAGCAAGTTAAGCTGACGTTCTTCTGAGTTTGTTTCCCTGACATTGACAATTACTTACTAAAGAAGAACAATAAGAAGAATTTAAAAATTGGGGACCAAACATAAGCAAAAAAGGAGGGGAAAGATGACTCAATATAAATGCTCGAATTGCAAAGAACAAAAAGCAAACCTTACACCGCAAGGGCATTTTGAATGCAGTGAGTGCCGAGCAATTTATTGGACTATTTTTGACAGACCAAAAGCACAGCGCAAGGGTCCAGGGAATAAATGCAGCGAATGTGGCAGCAAGAACGTCTTTTTAGTGGCCCAGATTAGCGGGGTTGAAGTGTTACGCTGTTCTGCTTGTGACCTTACTATACTTAGACCCGGCGGATAGACGTGCAAACGAGTTAATATTGTATCAACCGGCACTGTTTATAGGAATAAATACACAGCATTCAGTTAATTTATCTACCCAAATAATGGGCTGCAAATGGGAAACATAAATGGGCATTTTTAACGTATTCAAGGATAAGCGTTCGCAAAGAACGTCAAAGCAAAATCTCATTGATTTTATTAGCAATCCTTTCCATAGACAATTTTTTTTAACAGCAGGAATTACTGAAGATGACATGTCAGATTCGGAATTGCGCGTGGCTTTCCCTTTAAGCAGGTTGTCAGGATATTTTACGTTCAATTACGAAATTGCCGATAGCAAGAGACCGGCCACACCGTATTCGATGATGGATATGTATAAAGTTCCTGCAGTGAATCAAGAGGGCATTTGCCGCTATATCTCTTTAAACAAAAACGATATCGACAAATCATCAAAGACGCTCACTGGAAATTTAAAAATACAGTTATCTGACCTTGATAATAACCGTTTCCCCGTATTTGTTACTTACGGTATATTCGCTGTCATATGCTATAGCGCTACCACCGTTAATAAACAACAAATTGAGAATTACTTGGGATTACAACGGGACCTAGAAAGGTGTCTATCTGGCAATGTTGTTAAAACTTCTCTTGATGATTTAAATAACACGCCGAACTGGAGAGATAATTTCATAAGACCTTTCCTTGAAGATGTAAAATCAAAATTATTAATCAAAGGATGGAAGCACTGACTTGCGAATTGGGGTCGGGTTAGATTGGCCTCAGGTCAAACCTTTACATGCCGATAGTTACTTGGCCATGCTTGCTTAGATTTTCAAACCTCAATGTGCTTGTTGTAAATGATCCCCCAAAGTTACTTCAAGAATCCAGCCACCACCTTTTTAACTTCCGTGTCGGTCCCAACCCCAACATCAACCCACCGTATCCTCTCATCGTTCAGGCGGAACAAGGCATACTGGTGGCGGGCGACGCGGTGGGTTTCAAACTTTATCTTCTCTACGGCATCTTCCAGAGTCAGCTCGCCTTTAAGATATTGACCGATCTGCCGGTAGCCGATACCGGACATCGAGGGTAAGTCGAGACTATAGCCCTTCTTGATCAGACCTTTTACTTCATCCACCAACCCCAATTCGATCATTTTATCGACCCTGGTATCTATCCGCCGGTAGAGTTCTTTCCGTTCGGCAGTCAGGCCGATGATGAGCATGTCAAAATCCGGCGGGTCTTTCTTCTGTAATCCTGAAAAAGGCTCGCCGGCATGCTGCAACACTTCGAGGGCACGGATGACTCGCCGAACATTGCGCGGGTCGATTCGCTTTGCCGCAGCCGGGTCGGCCGCCTCGAGTTCTTTATAAAGCTGCTCTGATTCTCCGCGTTCCGCTCTAGCCTGAAGGCTTTTCCGGAATTCAAGATCGGGAGCCACCGAGGGTATCACCCAGCCCTCAAGCACCGCCCAAACGTACTGCCCCGTACCGCCGACGAGCAGCGGCAGTCTACCGCGCCGCTGAATGTCACCGATGGCCTTATAGGCAAGTTCCTGATACTGTGCCAGGCCGAAATCTGCGTCGGGATCGACAATATCGATAAGGTGGTGGGGAGCACGAGAAAGTTCTTCACCTGTCGGTTTGGCAGTACCGATATTCATATACCGGTAGACCTGGCGGCTGTCGGCGTTGACAATCTCGCCGTTAAAGTGTTTGGCAAGACGTAAGGACAATTCAGTCTTACCGGTAGCGGTCGGGCCGACGATGGCGACGAGTTTTTTCATACGCTAATTATAATAGACAAAAAACAAGAAACAAGAAACACCCAGTAGAAGTCTGTGTCCCCTCACTTTCATCTCTCCCGCAAGGGGAGAGAGACTTTCCTATTGGTTCTGATTCCGGATTCCCGACTAAAGCAGCCGAACCAACAACGCCAATCCCCAAGCCTAAAATAGTGCCGATAGAACTGAAGTTCACATTGCTAAGTTCAGAAGCAATGAACGCGAAAACGTATCCCAGCAGGAAGA
>JAUSGV010000069.1 GCA_030648675.1 Dehalococcoidales bacterium | reverse complement strand
TCTTCGACTCCGGTGGTGACCATCTTTTCAATCTGGTGGTAGCGTCTGGGGTCGAGGTAGAGGAAGGACAGATCCTCCAACTGCCATTTCAGCTCCCATATTCCCAGGCGGTGGGCCAGGGGGGCATATACATCCATGGTTTCCTGGGCGATATTGCGCCGCTTCTCCGGAGAGAGGGCATCGAGGGTGCGCATATTGTGCAGACGGTCAGCGAGTTTGATGAAGACGACACGCAGGTCCTCGGCCATCGCCAGCAGCATCTTCCTCAGGTTCTCCGCCTGCTCCGGCCGCATGGTTGGCTCTTGCCGCTGCTCAATGTTCTCCTGGGCTTTCCAGGCCACTCTGCCCAGTTTGGTAACGCCGTCGACCAGCTTGGCGACCTCCGGGCCGAATTTGGTTTCGATTTCGGTGACGGGGACGCCACAGTCTTCGGGAACGTCGTGCAGTAAAGCCGCCGCCAGTGAACTGGTATCAAGCTGGAGTTCGGCCAGGGTCAGGGCGACCTGCAAGGGGTGTTCCAGATAAGGCTCGCCCGATTTGCGCGTCTGCCCTTCGTGGGCCTTCATGGCGAACTGATAGGCCGCTTCGACGATGGCAATCTTTTCCGGCGGCAGATACTCCTGTGCCTTACTGATGAGTTCGCTATAGCCCATGCCTTACAGACCCCGGCTGTAATTTGTTATTAAAGTATACCGCAAGGTGTGGCGAGTGTAAAATAAGGCTCGAAAAAAATAAAAATTTCGGCAAACAATAGTGCGTGGGCCAGGAAAATTCCTGCCTGAATTGTTTTATTGTGTTCAGTTGTGCCATTTTTTTCGCTTCCGTTGTAAAAAATTTGCGAAACAAAGTGCGTAAGAGTGAAAATATTGAGCGTGAACAGGTATTTGTTTACCGTTTGATTTCGCAAAACAACCTCCCACCCTGGATTCCCGCGAAAGCGGGAATGACAACTGGCGAGTTTCCCTGAATGAGCTAAAATAATATGCATAGTACAATAATAGTACGCATGTTCTACTGTCTGTCAAGGGAGTTTTGTCGCCGGTGTACCTTGCAACATAGCTAATGCAGGCGTATAATCTGGCTATAACGAGGCGGGATAATATGACAAGAGAAAGATTCTTCGACGGCAAAAGGCTCAAGGCAGTGGATTTAACTGTAGAGCAAAATTATCTACGGCGTAATGAGCCGAATAAGGAGGAAAAAGTAATGCCCGTGGTTAGAGAGAGACCCTACTCCAAGGCCAATTTTGTAGTCGAGATCGACGGTAGCGCCATGGCCGGTTTTATGGAATGCTCCGGCTTAAAGTCGGCCACGGCGGTAATCGAGTACCGTGAAGGCGCCGAAAAGTTAAGCACCGTCCGCAAGATTGCCGGGCTGACCAAATACAGCAATATAGTCCTGAAGCGCGGTGTCAGCGGTTCCATGGACCTGTACCAATGGCGGAAGGCCGTGATTGACGGGGACATACAGCCAGGAACATCGCCATTATCCTCCATAACGAAAAGCGCGAGGAAGTGTGCCGCTGGATCGTTAAGAACGCCTGGCCCTGCGGCATGACCGGGCCCGACCTCAATGCCGGCGAAAGCGGCGTGGCCATCGAGGAATTTGAAATCTGCCACGAAGGCTACGAATTAGCCTAGCGGAGACGGGGCGATATGACGGACAGCAATCCTGATGTTATAGTTGACTTTATCTTCGAGCAGGGGCTCCTGTATATCGCCCTGGCCAATATCGGCGGGGGACCGGCTTACGACATTGCGGTCAAATTCGACAAGAAAATAACGGGGCTGGGCGGAAGCAAGCTGATTTCGGCCATGCCCCTCTTCCAGCGTACGGAATTCATGCCGCCGCATAAGGAAATCAGGACCTTTCTCGACACCGCGGCGTCTTATTTCGCCGGCAAGCAACCGCGGGATATCAAGACCACCATCACTTTTACCGACCGCGAAGGCAAGAAATACAGCAACGTCATCAAACACAATCCGGGCATCTACAGCGATATCGGTTATACAGGGGAAGACCTGTCAGGGTAAAGCTAATGGGGTGTTGGGGGTTTGGGACTGGGATTCATTCCCTACATTCCCGACACCCGATCAATCAGCTCAACGAGGACACCCTTCAATCTGTTTTTTGTCTGCTCGAATTTGGCGGTACGGCGGCCGGATTTTTCATCCATGTACAAAGCACGGTTTACCTCGATCATGATGGAATAGACCGCGCCGTGGGTGTGGTAATAAGTTAACGGCACCATCGATCCGGGAAACGGGCTGTCAATTTTAACCGCGAAACCGGCGTTACGGAATAATTCCCCGGCTAAGTCCTTTAACCATGCCGGAGTGTGGTAACTGTCCGTACCGAGGCAAATGTCCGGCCGGGGGGACAAGTCCGTTTCATAACGGAAGGCCTTGGAAGGAAAGCTGTGGCCGTCGATAATCAGGCAACGCCCGTGACCGGACAGGCTTGAGCTCACGGCAGCGGTAAGTTCCCGGTGGTGGGGATTGTAGTATTGCTCAATCAATGCCTCTCTGTCCCGGTCGGTAAGACTCCGGCGCAGCGGCCTGCCGGTGGAAGTTTTGGTATAGACTACGCCCATCCCGAATTTGGACATAGGTTCTTCGCTGTCATCAAGGAACCTCTCCGGGTCGACCACCAGGCGGCTCACCGGGAAGACAACCTTCGCCGCCTGCCCGCAATCGTATAGCACATCGGTATAGCTGTCCGTCAATCTGAGCAACTCGGATTCAAGCTCGCTATCGGATAACACCAACGACCGGCGGATGTCGGCAGGTATTTCTCGCGAAGAATGGGGGATATGCAGTACGGTAACCGGTCCTGTTTTCATGGGTGAGGAGTAATCGTCAAAACCGTTATTATGCCCTTGGAGGGACCGTAATACCAGAAGACTCGATAGGCTGCCGGTGTGTTCTGCTCGGCACAGGCCTCGAAAACCTTTTCCCCATTGGGGCCTTTCAAGCTCATGAACTCATGTGTCTGCAGGCTCTGATGACGGGGATTCAGTGCCAGGAAATTGAGAGTCTTTTTGACGGCCTGGCAGCGCTTCCGGTCAGACGGATTACCTTTAAGCAGGTTGTAGGCAGCTTTTGCTTCGTCGGTCCATTCCAGTTCAAACACAGCGGTATCTTATAAAGACCCGGGGGCGATTTTCGAGACTTTGCCTTTTGCCGCATCGGCAAGGCCCCGCCGGACCGACGCCAGGGCTTCGGGATTATGGAATAGCCATGCTTCTGAAGCTGGGATAGTTACCTGCGGGTCGAGTACAATTTGCCCGAGGCTGTTACTGTATATGTGATAGGTAACCCCTTCCCCGGAAAGCTTAGGTAAAACTACACGCTTTTTGGCATCCGGCTTCACGCTCTCAGCCACCCTCTTGAAATCGGCATCCCTTATTATCATAGTCATAGTAGCGTCATTGTACCAATAGTGGGAATATCTGTCAAGTGGGATTAGCCCACCAATTGCGGCTGGGGACTAGGGACTGGGGATATGCAGCACGGCAACCGGTCCTGGTTTCATAATGTCCGAATTATAGCAGAGGTTTGTGTATTGTTCACTCTTTAACAATAGGTGTATAATCGGCCTATCCAAAAGGACTCTGTGGTGATACCAAGGAGCCGAATGGCAGAGAAAGAAGCCACATCCCGTATCAAGATAAACAAGCTGCTGGAAACGGCAGGTTGGCACTTTTTCCCGGACGCAAACACAGCCGCTAATATCCAGTTAGAACCCAGCGTCACTATCAAATCATCAGATATAGATGCACTTGGTGACAATTTCGAGAAGACGAGTAAGGGCTTCATCGATTTCCTGCTGCTGGATACCAGGGGATTCCCCCTTATTGTCCTTGAGGCTAAATCGGAGAACAAGAACCCGCTTGTCGGCAAAGAGCAAGCCCGCAAATATGCCAAGTCTCAGAACTGCCGCTTTGTCATACTCTCCAACGGTAACCTGCACTACTTCTGGGATCTGGAACGCGGCAATCCCTACCTGATTACGTCCTTCCCGACTCCGGACTCGGTAATGGGCTATCATCAGGTTACACCCAACCCGCAACGCCTCATCGAGAGCCATGTCAGCGAGGACTACATCGTGCTGACGCAGCGACCAAACTATCAGTCCGAAGCGGCGTACCGTAACGAGGCAGAACGCCCCGGCTACATTATGGCTAACAAACTGAGGTTTTTGCGGCCATATCAGTTGAAGGCAATTTATGCCCTGCAACTGGCCGTTAAAGAAGGGAAAGACCGCTTCCTGTTCGAGATGGCTACCGGCACCGGTAAGACACTTACTGCCGCTGCCGTCATCAAGCTCTTCCTCCGTTCCGGTAATGCCCGGCGGGTACTGTTCCTGGTGGATCGCCTCGAATTGGAGGATCAGGCCAAGAAGGCCTTCGCGTCGCTGCTATCCGCCGATTTTCAGACAGTGATATACAAAGAGAACCGTGACGACTGGCGACGGGCGGAAATAGTGGTCACCACAGTACAGTCGCTGCTTTTCAACAACAAATACCAGCGGCTATTCTCACCGACTGATTTCGACTTGGTCATTTCCGACGAGGCGCACCGCTCTATCGGCGGTAATGCCCGCGCCGTCTTCGATTACTTTATCGGTTATAAGCTCGGTCTTACTGCTACACCCCGTGACTACCTCAAGCGGTTCGACAAGACTACACCTAGCACCCGCGACCCGCGCGAAGCGGAACGCCGATTGATGCTGGATACCTACCGCACCTTTGGCTGCGAGAACAGTGAGCCTACCTATCGCTATTCATTACTCGATGGTGTAAAAGAAGGCTACCTGATTAATCCTACAGTGGTAGACGCCCGTACCGAAATCACTACCGACCTGCTGTCCAAAGAGGGATTTATAGTAACCTTCACCGACGATGCCGGCGAAGACCAGAAGGAGGCCTTTAAGCAGCGTGAGTTTGAGAAGCGTTTCTTTGCCGACGCCACCAACCAGCTTTTCTGTAAGACTTTCCTGGAGAATGCTCTGCGCGATCCGGTCAGCGGGGAGATTGGCAAATCCATCATCTTCGCCGTCAGCCAAAACCACGCCGCCAAACTGGCGCAGATTCTTAACCAGATGGCTGACCGCATGTTCCCCGGCAAATACCAGTCCGACTTCGCCGTGCAGGTGACCTCACTGATTCCAGACGCCCAGCAGTTTACCATCAACTTTTCCAACAACAATTTGCTCGGTTCGGCCAATTTTCTGCCTGCTTACAAGACGAGCAAGGCTCGTGTCTGCGTTACGGTTGGCATGATGACCACCGGCTATGATTGTACCGACATCCTCAATCTCGGCATGTTTCGCCCGATTTTTTCGCCGACAGACTTCATCCAGATTAAGGGACGCGGCACCCGCAAGCACAACTTCCTGGAACAACTTTTTGATGACAGTCTTAAGGATGGCGTTCGGCATCCACAGAAGTCCGCTTTCAAACTCTTTGACTTCTTTGCCAACTGCGAGTACTTCGAGAAGGACTTCAATTACGACGAGGTGCTGAAGCTCCCCCGGTACCAGAAAAAGAGTACCACTGGTGGAGGCGGAGGCGGCGGTGGCGGCGGTGGCGGCGGTGGCCCCTATGAGCATCTCGGCTCGGATATCCTCTCCATGATAAAAGAGGAGACCATCGGCACCGAGGGCATGAAGATTGACCGCATGTTCTTCGAGAAATTCAAGGATACCATACGTGAGAACGTGACCGTCGCTGCAGCCGTCAAGTCAGGACAGTGGGACCGTGCCGTCGATTATGTGACCTGCGAGGTATTCGATAAACCTGAGGAATATTACAGCCTGGATAAATTACGCAAAGCCGCCGCCGTAGACCGCCGCTTGGGCCTGCGTGAGATACTGGAAAAGATATTCGGACTCATACCGCGATTCAAGTCCAAGGACGAACTATTGGAAGAGGAGTTCGCCAAGTTTGTCGTCGACTACAAACCGGAGGAGGTCTCAATCATTCCAGCATTGAAAAACTTCTTCAAGGCGTACGTTACCGATAATCATCTACGCGAAATTATGGAGACCAAGAAGTTTGCCATGCTCTATACGACTCCCTCTTTCACTGCAGCCGACCTCAAAGCCGTGCCTGTTAAATACCGTACCCTCATCGCGGAATACGTCAAAGATTATGTGCCCTTGAACCAGTTCGTTGCATAAGGAGACCAATGCTCGACACCAATACTAAACGTCGTATCGACACTGCCCGTGATATCCTCGTCGGCAAAGTGCCTGACCCGAAAAGCCAGGTCGAGCAGATTACAATCGCCCTGATTTACAAGTTCATGGACGACATGGATGCTGAGAGCGAGGAATTTGGTGGGAAGCGAAGTTTTTTCGCGAATGAGTTCGAGTGCTACGGCTGGGCCAAACTCATGCGTTCGGGCAAAGGTGGACATGAAATACTAAACCTCTACGCCGAAGCCATCACAAAGATGCCGGAGAATCCGGGCATTCCACCACTCTTCCGCGACATCTTCAAAAATGCTTATCTGCCCTACCGTGACCCGGAAACGCTCAAGATGTTCCTCAAGGTCATCGATGAATTCAATTATGACCACAGCGAACGTCTTGGCGATGCCTTCGAGTACCTGCTTAAGGTGCTGGGTTCCCAAGGGGATGCCGGACAATTTCTTACCCCCCGGCACATTATCGACTTCATGGTCGAAATCGTCGACCCGAAGAAAATGGAGACTGTGCTTGACCCAGCCTGCGGCACGGCTGGGTTTCTGATATCGTCCTACAAACATATCCTCAAGGGGAACACCGACGCCAAGGGCACCAGCACCCTGACGCCGGATGAGAAAGGCCGTCTCGCCCAGAATTTCAAGGGCTACGACATTTCGCCCGACATGGTGCGCCTGTCGCTGGTGAACATGTACCTGCACGGTTTCGCCGACCCGCATATAGCAGAGTACGACACACTTACCAGCTTGGACAAATGGAACGAATATGCCGACGTTATCCTCGCCAATCCACCCTTCATGTCACCGAAGGCTGGAATACAACCTCATAAGCGGTTCTCCATCCAGTCCAAGCGCAGCGAGGTGCTGTTCGTGGACTACATGCTTGAACATCTAACATCATACGGGCGGGCTGGAATCATTGTGCCCGAAGGGATAATTTTCCAGACTGGCAGTGCATACATGCGATTACGTGAAGTTCTTGTGAAGGAAGCTCTGATAGGTGTCATCTCCTTACCATCGGGTGTCTTTCAACCCTACTCAGGAGTAAAAACTTCGATCTTGATCTTAGACAAACGGATTGCTAAGAGTAGGCCGACCATTCTGTTCTCTGAGGTTCGAGCCATAGGAGTTAGTCTAGGCATCAAACGCACTATCACCGAACATAACGACTTGCCACATGTCCTCAAGGACTACACTGCCTATTACGCTGGCAGACCCGTATCTGAACATTATTGGCTCGTCGAGCGAAGCGCCGTGATTGCCAATAACTGCAACCTCAGCGGAGAACGCTACCGTCCGGTTGAAATTCGTGCCGGGACTCGTGCGGTCAGGCTAAAAGAGGTGTGCTCGCTAACTAAGGGGACTCATTCCAGTACTAAAACAGAGTCTGGGCCGTATCCTCTTATTGTAACTGCAAAAGAGTGCCTTTCTTCATCTGACTACAAAATGGAAGGGGATACAGTTTGCGTCCCGTTGATTTCATCAACTGGGCACGGACGTGCATCTATAAATCGCATCCATTTTGCTTCAGGAAGATTCGCAGTAGCCAACCTTTTGGTAGCGCTCCAGCCTAAAGATCCTGATGTTCTAACCGCCCAGTTTCTTTACCTCGTTCTCGACCAGCAAAAGGTGAAAATGGCTGGCTTAATGAAGGGAGCCGCAAATGTCAGCATGAAAGTTGAGGACTTAGCCGAGTTTCAAATCCCCCTGCCACCGCTGGAGGTGCAGAAGGAGATAGTGTCGGAGATTGAGGGTTCCCAGAAAGTTATCGACGGCGCAGGCGCCGTCCTCGATAACTACCGCCCTCACATTCCCATCCACCCCGACTGGCCGATAGTTAAATTGGGAGACGTGTGCAAAGATATTTTGAGCGGTGGGACTCCATCAACGACCGTAGAAGTCTATTGGAATGGGACTATCCCTTGGATGAGTAGTGCGGATATTGTTGATACAAGGACAATTCTTGTAAGGAAGCATATCACTAAAGCGGGGTTAAATAATTCTGCCACCAATCTTATTACCAAGGGAAATATTATTGTGGTTACGCGAGTGGGTTTGGGGAAAATAGTGATGAATAACTTTGATGTATGCATTAGTCAAGACTCGCAAGGGTTAATCTTGAATAAGGAGAAAGTAATTCCAGAATTCTTGCTCTACGTGCTGGCTGAAAAGGTTCTTATTTTCAAGGATACGAGTCAGGGCTCAACTATTCAAGGGGTAACAAAAGAAACCTTAAGAACACTCCAAATACCTCTCCCTCCCCTCGAAACCCAACAAGCCATCGTCGCCGAGATTGAATCCGAGCAAACTCTGGTCAACTCCAACCGAGAACTGATTACCCGCTTCGAGAAGAAGATACAGGCTACATTAGCACGGGTGTGGGGCGAGGACAAAAATATCACTGGAGACGTATGAGCCAACCTGTCCATACAGTTGTAGGCATTGATGTTGGCGGAGAACGAAAAGGCTTTCACGCCGTGGCGTTGCGGGGCGAAATTTTCGTGGATAAAACAACTAATACAAATGCCGCCAAAATTGTCGATTGGTGTCTTGGTCACAAAGCAATAATTGTTGCCGTAGATGCCCCGTGCAAATGGAGCAAAGACGGTTCATCTCGTCTGGCTGAGCGCGAATTGATGAAGCGTGGTATCTGGTGTTTCTCTTCGCCTACGAGGCAAAAAGCCTTGCTCCATGACTTCTATAAATGGGTGTTAAACGGGGAAAAACTCTATCGGCTATTAGTGAAGAACTATCCACTGTTCGAAGGAAAGGACCGGAAAGGGCTGGCGTGTATTGAAACATTCCCCCACGCCATTGTATGTGCCATAGAAGGGAAGGTAGTGCCGGCGAAACCCAAGCTAAAAGTGCGCCGCGATATTATGCAAAATAGGGGCTACGATATAAGTGAGCTTTCAAGTATCGATTATGTAGATGCCGCTCTTTGTGCTGTAACTGCCGAAGAGTTCCGCAAGGGCAACTATCAAAAGTTCGGCGACTGTGAAGAAGGGTTTATTGTCGTGCCAGCCTGATAATTATTTCAGGTGGAGTTCCCGTTGCGGTTTAGGAGAGATTAGCAAATGAACTACAGTAGAATATTATTTACGCCGGATGGTAATCCAATTACTCCAGATAAAATACGTGAAAAAATCGTGCAGTTTGAAGATAGCTACAAAAATACAACACAGCAAATCATAGAATATTCGAAGAAATTAGATAAGGATGGCAAGACATTCGTTAAATGTTCATCTCTTATACTTTCTAATTTCGGCATGACGCGAAGTGGTCCCTTCAAGAAAGATGAAAAGGTTGGAGAGAGATTGCTGAAGTGTTGGAATGTGGTTGGAGCCTCTCTAATTGACATCAAGCATTCAATAGTTGAAAGTGGCCGGTCCAGAGATAGATTCCTTTTAGAGTCAGAACAGATTCAGCGTGAAAAAATAATAACAGAAGTCTGGCTAATCATGAAGCAGCTATTGCCGTTTACAATGGGACAAACTACATTCGGGCTTGTAGGAGCTAGTAAAATACTTTTTTCAGTGTTACCCGAAATAGTTCTGCCGATAGATAACATTCAGTGGTTGAGGGTATTCAAAACGGTTGATATCGGAGATGTAATAAGGGGAATGGTGTTTGATATCCAACGATGGGAAAACGCCACTGGGAAACACCTTAACGAAATGGATTCTTCAAAGAGATTAACAACTTTGCCCTCGGTGTATAACGTCATGGCGATGGCCGCCAGAGCTAAGTATAAATAATAAAAGCGTTGTTTCCGGTGGAGTCCGACTCGGCTCGGCATGGCGGTTGGGGGCTAGGTCCCGATTCCCTTCGGTCATGCGGGACACCGCCGGAGGGCAGGAGCGGTGGGTTGGGGACTGGCGAGTGGGAATGACAATAGAGAGGGCCAGAATGTCGGGGAGAAAAGGAGATTTAAATGGCTACGTGGGATGATCTGGTGTTACCGGAAGCACCGCGACAGAAACTTGCCGAAATTGCTGCTGAGGTACGGCAACGCCTGGAGGTAAATAAGACCCGGGGGCACGGCTCACGGATTTCACGGAGTCCGGGAATTACCGCTTTATTCGCCGGTCCCAGCGGTACCGGAAAGACCATGGCAGGGGAGGTGCTGGCACATGATTTACATTTGCCCCTGCACCGGATAGATTTGAGCCAGGTGGTAAGCAAGTACATAGGGGAAACAGAAAAGAATCTGCGGCGGTTATTCGATGCGGCGGAAGGTGGCGGGGCGATTCTGTTTTTCGATGAGGCGGATGCTCTTTTCGGTAAAAGGAGTGCGGTAAAGGACAGCCATGACCGTTATGCCAATATCGAGATAAACTATCTGTTACAGCGTATGGAAGATTACCAGGGGCTGACAATTCTGGCCACAAATAAGAAAGAAGCTCTCGACCCCGCATTTGTACGCCGCCTGCGTTTTATTGTGAGTTTCCCCCTTCCGAATGCAGAACAGCGTAAGGAGATATGGAGGCGCGTTTTGCCAGCGGCAGTACCTGCCGGAGACCTGGATTTGGATAAACTAGCTCGAATTAAAGTATCGGGCGGCAGTATCAGGAATATTGCCTTGCAGGCGGCTTCTCTGGCGGCGGAAGAGGGTGAGACGGTAGGAATGAAGCATTTAAGGCGTGCCGCCGGGGAGGTCGGGGGATAGGGGTTGGGAATGGGGGGAATAACCAATAACCAAGATACAAACACCAAACAAATTTCAAATATCAAAAATCAAATATCAAACAAACAAGGGCAATAACCAAGAGACAAGAGACAAACAAATCCCAAATTCAAATTACAAGCAAATCTCAAATAAGCACTAATAAACATAAATCCGAAATCCCAATATCGAAATCCGAAACAAATCCTAATTCCGAAAATCCAAAATGACCTGGATTCCCGCTTTCGCGGGAATGACAAGAGGGGAGCGGCCTTAGTTTTTAGGGGCAGCCCGCTTCCGGGCTTTGGTCTTCCGGACATCTTCCATGCCGATAGAATGAGCCAGTGTGGTCACCAGGTACTGATTCAAGCTGACTCCTTCCCGTCTCGCCATCTGATCTAATTTACGATGCAGGCTTTTGGTCGCCCTGATGAAAAACTTACCGCTGTATTCCTCTTCGCTACGCGGTTCGGGGATGTCCAAGCCTTCTTCCCAGGCCACTTCCAGCCAGAGCCGACGGGCATCCTCAATCATCTCTATTGCTTCTTCAATAGTTTCGCCTTGTGAAAGGCATCCCGGCAGTTCTTCAATCTCAACACAATAGCCGCCCTCCGGAGCAGCTTCGAGGGTAACGGGGTATTTGAGATTAAGATAATATTCCAGCGGTTTACGTTTAACTGAAGTTGTCATCTTATTCCTCCAAACCTAAGTTTTTGATTATCCTTTTGACATAGGGGCTTAGGATATACCTGGACTTTTTGGGAGTGACTATGATTATCGGGGTAGCCCCTTTCTTATGATAAGCCCGATGGCTGCCGCTGCCCTTGCGTAATTCATATCCGTAGGCGGTGAGAAGTTTCTCGCAGTCCTCAACCGTAATGTGCATTTGGTCAGTGAGGAATTTTAGTAAGAGCTTCTCGTTAGCTTTCACGCATAGTATGCTACCACAGATGATAGCATATGTCAAAGGATTCGATGGGGATTGGGGACTGGTGGGAGGAAGCGGTATAATGAAACTGCTATAATAGCTAATGCCTAATTTCCTCTCTAAGTCCAAGTATCTCAACGGCCTCCAGTGCCCGAGGCTAATCTGGATACAAATCCACGAACCGGGGAAGATACCGGAGACCGATGTGGTTACCCAGCATGTCTTCGACCAGGGGCACCTTGTCGGTGAGCTGGCGAAGCAGCTCTTCCCCGAAGGCATCGATATTTCCCAGGAAAGTTTCATCGGGAATATCTCTAAGACGAAGGACCTTCTAAAGGCCAGGGTGCCGCTGTTCGAGCCGGGAATACTTACCGGGAAAATATATTCGAGGCTGGATATTATCAGCCCGTCCGGAAAGAACAATTGGGACATTTTTGAAGTCAAGGCTTCCACCAGCATAAAAGACGTGCACATCGCCGACGTGGCTTTTCAGCGTTACTGCTGTATCCAGGCCGGATTGCATATAGACAAGTGCCGACTGGTATTGATTAACAACGAGTATGTCAAAAAGGGGAAGATCGACCCGAAAGCTTTTTTCACGATACATGACATTACCGCGGAAGTGAAGGAAGCGAGTGCTGGTATCCAGGAACGGATTGACGGCATAATGGAAGTGATCGGCCGGGAAACGTGCCCGGAAACTATTATCGGGCCGCACTGCAAGGACCCTTATGAATGCGCTATTACCGATTGCTGGGATGCCCTGCCCGAGCATAGTGTATTTTCGCTCTATCACGGCGGCAAGAAAGCATTTGAACTGTACAACAAGGGCATAGTGAGCATCGAGGAAATAGCCGACGGGTATAAATTAAACAATCAGCAGAGTATCCAGAAGGCCTGTGTGGCCAGCGGCCAGCCGCACGTAGACAAGGCGGCTATACACGAGTTTCTGGCAGAGTTGAAATATCCGCTGTACTATTTCGACTTTGAAACGATAGCTCCGGTAGTGCCGCTGTTCGACGGTACGAGGCCTTACCAGAACGTGCCTTTTCAGTATTCGCTGCACGTGG
>JAUSGV010000067.1 GCA_030648675.1 Dehalococcoidales bacterium | reverse complement strand
GATTTCCACGCCGAGGACTATCTGGTCCTTGTCCCCGGCTGCCAGGTAACTACCTGATATTAGCGTTTGACTTATCGTCGTTACCCGCCTTTCCTTTTCCGGGTCGATTCCGATAACACGGTAATTGCCCCCGTTAGATTTTTGAGTCGAGTTGGCTGTTCGCCAGTTATGTTCGATAACCGCACCGCTGGTCACATGGACCGTCGAGGCAAGAACTCCAGGCTGATTTTCCACAAGCGCCTGAATGGCACTGGCGTTTTCCACGTAGTACGCATCGGTTTTGGGATCGATCAGCAAATTGCCGTAAAGCGTGTCAATTTGCTGTGCGTTGAGAGCCTTGGTGACTCCGGAAATGATTGACGGAGTCAATATCAACTGGGCGAAGCTGAGTGCCATAACGCTGATAATCAGCAGCACCGCCCACCGGTTGCCTTTCCAGATGGACTTAAAAGCGAGAAAAAGTGCCAGTTTGAAGTTGCCGAATAACCCCCGTATCATCCCCTTCCACCCCTTATTTTAGAGTTTGTTTTGCCGCGAAAGCGACTTTGCCCAATAACTTCATGAGAGTTGCCATTTCATCCCGGGAAAGATTGGAGGCAAGCTCGGCCACGTGCTCGGCAATCCGGGCGTCGATAAATTTGTACACCTTGTTGCCTTTGTGCGTAAGCCGCACGCGGACAACCCGCCGGTCTTCGGAGTCGGAAAACCGCTCCAGATAGCCGTGGTCGACCAGCGAATCGACAATCCTTGTGGCCGTAGAAAGCGGTACCGAAAGCGCACTGCTCAACTCTCCCATCGTCAAGCCAGGGGAGCTGTTCAGTACGGTGCCTACGCGGAATAGGATATCGTTATTGGCGCCGAAATGCGATTCCCGTGCCGATTTCTTAAAGTCCGGGTGAGCTGCCATTTCGCGGGCAATGGTCTCTTCAAACTTATTCCAAACCTGGACGAAGCCGTGCACAACCAGCTTTACCTGTTCTTCAACCGTCTCGGCCTGGCCCTGAGGAATGCTTCCATTCTTCAATATTTCCATAATGGAAATTATATCAGAATGGATTGCCGGTATGCAAATTGGCTGTTTACGCCAGTTGGGGCGATTACAATTTTGCGGCCGCCTCGGGTCTAACCTCGTAATTGCGCCCGTCGAAATACTGGTCAGGCCATAACTCGGGGTGAACGTCGGTCGGCACCGTTGATTTGACTACGCTCAATAGTTCTGCCCAGAGTTCTTTCGCCTCGCCAGATATATCGGGGAAACCGGTGAGGTTTTGGGTGAACGGGTCGAAATTCGCCGTTATCTGGCTGCCGGTTTGTTGGTAAGCCCAGATCGCCTGGGTCGGAGAAAAAACAAAAGCATACGGCCCCGCGAAAGCAGGTTGATCGCTGCCGAATTTGCTATATATCTCCTGCGGACATTTCTCAATCAGGCTTTGTAGTTTTGCCACTTCCTCCAATGGGAGCTGTCCTTGCCGCATGATGAAGTTAGACGTTTGCCGGAAATGGTTGCGGGTTCCGGCCTCATAATAAACGAAACCGTCGCCGCGCACCAGCAGCATTTCATACGGAGAACCGGACATCGCCATAAAATTGCCGGTATAGACTTCAAAAATCGTCGTAAAATTAGCTGTCGAAGAAGAACTGTTATCGGTCTTGGGCTCGGTGACGAACGGCCCGGTCGTTATGCACGCTGATGAAAGCCAGACAACGGCTACGGAAATAAAAAGGACAATAAGAAATGACTTTCGATTGCTGCTGTTCCCGCGCATTTTTTCCTGGTCCACTGCCCTCTATTGGTTCGTTCGCTTTTTGAGTTTCTTTTTCTGCAATTCGTAGCTGTCCATATCGTCGATATCGACGTGTATATGCCCGCTGGCAACGGCTACTTCCAGAACATCGTCGGGATGGCTTTGCAGCAGTACCTTGGCTCCGGCGTCGCCCCGCAACTGTAGTAACTCGTCCCGGTATTTGGTGGCGAAGATTATGGGGTGTCCTCTTTTACCTTTGAAAACCGGGACGACGATGCCCTTGTTCCGGCAGGTAAATTCATCGATCAACCGGTTGATCAACGCGGCGTCGATGAAAGGCTGGTCGGCTAAAACCACCATGACCGCTTCGGCATCTTTATCGATCGACGCCAGGCCCGTCTTCAGCGAGGTGCTCATGCCCAGACGGTAATCGGGATTCAGGACTACTTTCACCGGCCTTTTGCCGACCTTTTTTGCTATGGTTTCAGCTTGGTTCCCGGTAACCACGATGACTTCGTCTACCCGGGAAGCGAGCAGGTTGTCGAGCGCGTGCTCAACAAGTGTTTTATCGCCGAGCGGCAGCAACTGCTTGGGCTGCCCCATGCGTTTTGATTCCCCGGCGGCGAGAAGTATTGCTGAAATCATCTGAGGAATTCTAGCTACTGGCCTCAAGGGGTGTCAAATTACGTATAGAAACCGCACGCGGGAGATGCTACTATAGTCACTCAGGAGAAATTACTTGGCCGAAACGCAACTCACCGAAACAGAGCGACGCAAGATCTGGGGAGTTCACCCCAATGTCTTTTTCCTCGGCCTCACCAGCCTGCTGACCGACACGTCCAGCGAAATGATCTTTACCCTGCTGCCGTTGTTTTTGGCCAACGTTCTGGCCGCCCCGACGGCGATCATCGGACTGGTCGGCGGACTTTCCGACAGCACCGAGGCGATTTTCAAGATATTCAGCGGCCGGGTCAGCGACAAGATCCACCGCCCCAAGCTCCTGACCGCAATGGGCTACAGCCTGGCGACGGTGGTTAAGCCTCTTATGCTCGTGGCGGGCAGTTGGGGTATCGTCACCGCGGTCAGGATGGGCGACCGTGTGGGTAAAGGCGTCCGCGAATCGCCCCGCGATGCCCTTCTTGCTGATTCTATTCATGCGGCAGAGAGGGGGCGCAGTTTCGGTTTGCGGCAGGCAATGGATACGACTGGTGCCGTGCTCGGATTGACCCTGTCGGCAATAATCATCTACGCCGTCGAGGGGGACGCGACGCAGATCACGCTGAAAAGCTACCACTGGCTCATTATCGGAGGCATTATTCCAGCGGTGCTGGCCGTGGCGGTAGTGCTTATCTTCGTCCGGGAGACACGGCGCTCATCCAACGACGGAAAACACGGGTCACCTTCGCCTCAAACCACTCCTTTTGATTTGCGGTTCAAAATTTTCCTGGCGATACTGGCGGTCTTCACGCTGGGCAACTTCAGCGATTTCTTTGTTATCCTGAGGGCACAGCACCTCGATATTCCGTTGATCCAGGTAGTCGGGATGCTCGTTCTTTTCAACATCGTTTATGCCCTTACCGCCTGGCCGGCGGGAATACTTTCCGACAGGGTGGGGCGTAAGCGGCTTATAATCCTGGGCTGGTCCATTTATGCCCTGATCTACCT
>JAUSGV010000064.1 GCA_030648675.1 Dehalococcoidales bacterium | reverse complement strand
GCGTAAAACATGTCTTTCCGCGTAATCGGGTGCATAAACATGGAATGGTTAGGATGCACCAATGTCCACTCCTTCCGCCCTTGAACCATGGTGAACAAGTTCGGTCCGCCAGTGCAATGCCATCCGGATCGCACACCACCGCCAGACAGGAAAAGCTGGGTTGACATGATACGTTTGTCCCGAGTGCTTAAATATTCTCCAAGAGTTTTCAAATCGAGCGCATTTCTAAGTTCAGGGTTGCGGTTGAACAGATCTTCGGTATGCCCCGGATAATACGTTCCGCCTTGCTTGATGTTTTCTACAACTTCAGAAAGTGGCAAATCCAAATAGCGTAACGCCTCTTCATTGAGCTCATTTGCGCGAACTCGAGTAGAAACCTTTTCGTCACCATATTCCTTTGCAAAAAACTCTGGGCTCCAATTCTTGACAGCAGCCCACTCCTTTGCCATTCCCTTGAAAACAACGGGCGTATTCTGCTCGAGGTAAACACGATGAAATTCTTCCGGTGTTATGTCCTCAATCCTCAACTCTGGAACCGGCAATGTAGGCGCATCTCCGTACGGCAAGGACTGTTCTTTGATCTGGGTTTCGATTTTCCGCAACCGTTGCATAGAAGCCTCAGATCCATAGGCTCCATATTTTTTTCGGCCTAAGAAGTAATACCGATGAAGAAAATTTGTCCAATAACTGATTCGCGTCTGCAAATCGATTTGGGGGGCCGAGTTGATATCGACCGTTGGAAACGACCGAGCACCGTTACTTATTGTTGTAGCATTAACCATATATCCTCCTTATCAGTTATATTTCATCAGTAATTTTTGAATTAAACAAATCCGACTCCACTAGTGTGCGGAATCATGAAATGCTCTGTAGGTAGCAACTAGCGGTATCGCAAAAAGTATCCCAAAAACTAGGTTGAGCACTGCGTTTTGCCAGAATCCTGACCACAATGAAATAACAGTATCCGGCACGAACCATGCCCCTAACGACACCGCAATCATATTCCAGCCTTCACTCAGGCCGCGACGAAATGGGCCTATGAGAACATATAGAAGTAACACCGCCCAACCGCACATTACTGCTCCTAATACCGCACAAACAAACGTGATGTAATTGACTGCGGCCACTTCAAATATTGGAGCGCCTTGGTCTGAGGAAAAGAATAAAAAGTTAAAAAACTGCTGGGTTGAATGGGGTAAAGTTACCAAACTCAGACCAAATAAAAGTTCAGCGATCGCAGCCACTACTAACCAACGCCACCAAAAAATAAATTTTGAATCCATATACCCTCTCTCAAATAGCATTTATGACCGCGCTGACACCAGTTCGGGACAAATCGCAAGCATGGGCTATTAAATCATCTGATTCATTTCAAACGATGGGAATTTACATCCCACACCTTTCCGAACAATCACAGCTGGTATGCCGGCGACAGTACAATGAGGCGGCACCTCTTTTAATACCACGCTGCCGGCAGCGATCTTGCTCATTGCACCAATCTTGATATTGCCGAGAATCTTTGCCCCTGCCCCAATCATCACCCCGCTGCAAATCTTAGGATGCCGATCACCATGCTCTTTCCCCGTGCCGCCAAGTGTTACGTTTTGAAGAATAGAGACATCATCATCAATGACAACCGTTTCACCGATAACAATTCCAGTAGCATGATCAAACATGACACCTGCACCAATACGTGCTGCGGGATGAATGTCGACAGAGAAAACTAGTGAGATGCGACTTGCAAGCGCATGAGCAAGCGCTGTTCGACCGCTCTCAAATAGTGAATGCGTTACTCTGTATGCTTGCAGAGAATGGAATCCCTTCAAATTGAGAAGAATGTGAAGATGGTCGGGGCAGGCCGGATCACGTGATCGGACAGCAGCCAGATCTGCTTCCACTTGGCTCAGGATTTGTTCGTCCGTTTCGAGAATATTCAACATCATTTCGTATAGGCTTTTCTCAGGCATGTCGTCGCAAGCGAGTCGGTTGGCAAGTACTGCTGCAAGCATGCCAGACGGTGAAATCTGGCTCAGAATTAGCTTATTGATGTGCAAGGTAAGCAATGGCTCCCGCATTGCGATTGTCGATGCAGACTCGTATATCTCCTGCCATATTCGGTCTGCATAACCACCAGAAAATGATGTACACACGTTATCCGAGCTATCGAGTGAGAAAGATAACATTTGAGCGTATTCTTGATGCATCATACGGTCAAAGACTGAATTTGATTGCGATAACAATCGGCACTCAGGGAAGTGCCGCTGCCTGTTTTTGCGTACGACTTCGTATTCAATATGCATTGATAAAATCCGCCTAACAGCATCTTTTCTCCCTTAACAATTTCCAATTTCACGACGACAACTTCCGTCTTTCAGAAGTCGTCGACGACATTTTTTTGTTAGCATCTATCTTTCTCAACGGAGGATCAATTCGAGCGCTTTTCATTCGGGAAATGAGTCGTTCCTTAAGGAAATTAATTGTCTGTAATTCAGCCTCCACTGTCGGGTGGTCTGGCTCGGCGTTGTAATTTAACCCGAGTACAGAGTGAGCGAACCGGCTGATTCCGTGGGGGTTACCGCTCGCTGAATTAATTTCTAAGGCAATGAAATTATCGCCAAATTCGTCTCTAAGCCGTTGGAAGCGTTGCTTCGGAACCGCTATATCAGCCGTGAACCGAAGACCGAGTACGCAGATGTTATCAGCAACACTTCTTGCCTTGGCTTGCGCCAGCGTTTCATTGTCGATGCCCAGATCTCTTTTACGAGTCGGAGACAAAGCAAATGGTAAGGACGGGTTACAGACGACAGGAGCAAGCACTACCCCATCAACCATCATTGCAAGCGCAAATCCACCGGTAAGGCACATGCCAATTGCGCCAACCCCCGCCCCGCCGCACTCATTATTTGCATGCTTGGCCAACAATCGAAGCCATGACGTCACCGCACTGTTTTTGCTGGTCGCAAACACGGTGAACTCGCGCATGACGCATGCCCGAACCATTGACGACGCTATGTAATACGGGTTAACGTCTTTTCCTGGCTCACCGAGCAATGAAGGTAGCCAAACGGTAAAACCGGCATCGCAAAGCGCATTGGCGAAGCGGATAACGCCCGGATATAGACCAGGGACTTCATGCATCACAATGACTGCTGGCCCTTCGCCTTTTCTGAACACTACCCGCGTCTCATTCATAAAAGACAGTTCGATGCGTTTAAAGCCTGACAAATCGTTCGACATACCCACCCCTTTTTATTTTAAGTTCTTCTGGTTTCAAATCAAGCCACTTCAAAGATTTGTCGACGTGCCGACCCAGAAGAACCTTATTGCGTACCATCCAGTCCATCAGATAAAAAAGTAGCCGCCACTGGGTACGACGAGCCTTACCTTCCCGAACCAATTGCGAAAATTCCGGTATGTATGGGTTATATCCGAGTTTCTCAAGATCGGAATACATTAATAGCCAATTCAAGGTGAAGTTGCTCAACACCGGATTCGCATACCATTTGCTTTTTGCCAAGCCGAGTTTGACTACCTTTTCCATTACGTCCGCTTGGTGATATTCCCATGCATGGAACGGCGCAATAATGCGCGGAAACTTTGCGTCCTCTCCATAGAGAGAAGGATCCCAAAATAAAGAACGCTCAGATTCGTCAAACAATCCGCTTTCGAATAGCTCGTGCGGTGTCCAATCTTCTTTGGCGATACGCTCCGGCGGCATTTCGTATAGCATGCGTTGCGGATCTGGTTGCCCAGGAGAATAGCCAGTCACAATCAATGGAACATTTTTTTCCATGGCCAAACGCAGAATGTCCCCCTCCCGAATATCTAACCAAAAATAACAAACGGTATGTACCGCTCCACGCTTGGTCTGATTTTTCAACAGATATCGAATGAAGCGCCTATAAAATTCATTTGATGGCGTATGCACGTAATGGTCTACATTTAATTGCTTGATAGTCCGCCGAATGTTGTCCCATGTATTAGCAGGAATATCGAAATCGCTTGTATAAGCAAGCACCTTGAGCTTATATTCCTTCACAAGTTTGTAAAGCAGGTAGCAACTGTCTTTGCCGCCGCTGAACGACAAGATGCAGTCGTATTCGCCGCCGACATGGGAACCCAGCAGCGTCGCCTCAAGTTCGCGCTCCCGGTCAACCCGCTCCAACTCCTGCTGCCGTACATCTCGCTTCTCCCATTTTCGGCACAGGTCACATACATCTTCGTCGTCGAAGATTACGCCTTGAACATGACTGGTTAATAAGCACTTCTTGCATATCTTTATCATCCGCGATACCCCTGTTAGCCCAATCCGGGAGAGCTGGTCACCAACTTGATCAATCAGTTTCTAAAGAAATGGGTACTTTTTTTGAAGTTGCACCGAAGCCTAAAGGAACACTTGCAGAAATCTGCTTAAATATTTTTTTGGCAGACGACATCGCATCGTCAAGAAAATCTGCATATGATTCCAATGCCTTGAATGCGGTTTCTACTAGAGCATCAGTATATTCAGGATGCTTCGTAATGAGTTTATGAATCGTTTCAAAATTGGTTTCGGTATGACCCACGTCAAAACGTACGTGCTCGCGCAGGAAGCTTACGTCGGCAAGCGAATCTTCTCCCATGCTTCTGACGCAACTCTGCAGAAGTCTTGGCCCATATTGGGTAGTGATAAGTTCGATCTCTACATCGATTGCAAGCTCAGCCCATGGCGAATCGCCATCAATGACATTCTCGTGCAGCTTGTGATAGCGTTTAACGGCAGGACTCATATTGTTTTTGAGCATATCCTCTGCATTCAGTGGAAACTCCGGCTCTTCCTTGTTCCAGCGTTCCACAAGCTTTCTTGTGTCGTCCCTGCCCCACTCATCGTGCCCGTCTTCTTCTTCCGTGTGCTGAGCGAAAAACGCCGCCATCTCTGCTACTCCTTTTTTGGCACAGTTCTCACCGGCACGTTTTAGATATTCTGGAATAGGTTGCGTCAATCCGGAGCTTAAGGCACTCCAGGAAATCATGAATAGCTTCATCAGCTTCGGATCGACCTCTTCATTGAACAATTCATTAACAACCTTTCTTGAAGCAAAGGCATCCCGCGCAGCCTGGCATCGCTTCTGATATTCGTTCTGATAAACATTACCGCCTTTGATTCTGTTCATGCCCACATCCTCCATTAGTTTCGATAAAAATTCGGAAACCGAGCAAACAGCAAATCGGATTTGAGTTCGCTAGCCGGTTCATACCTTCTGACAAATACTTGTCAATCCTACCTACCGTTCCATCAACACCAGTCATTATTTCCTATAACTACACAATATTTAAAATGGAATCCTTAGTGCTGGAAGTCATATCTCAAGTTAAAAAAGCCTTGATTGTTGTGTCGGTACTGACCAAATAGTGCGTAGTCGTTCCCTCTGAAAATCATTATTCCGAAAGTCAGCCTAAGGTCATCCAAAAAATCGTAACGCAACTGAATTCGATAAAAAGAATCGACCTCGCTCAAGAAAAAGCGAGATTGAAATTCAAGTTCCCATTGGTCATGAAAGAAAGGTTGACGAATCAGCGTTACAACACTTTTTTTGTACCTGAGAGGCTGCATCAACTCCTCGTAATGAAAGATATAGTCCTGCGTGAGTTGCAGATTCAGGTACGTCTGGCTCTTAAATGTATAGTCGGCTCCTATTACCGTTTGCAATGTTGGCTTTCTCGCTATCAATCCACTGACTGTTCGGTCAAAGGTTGCATAAGCGCGATTCGTCGTATATACGGCCTCTCCTCTGAAGCCCAATCCCTCTCGCGTTGTCTCAAAGTCCATACCGATACTATGTTGCCGGGGGAATTCTGCTTGCACAGTGCCATTGCTTAAATTAGCGTTATACGATGGAATTTCGTCAAAATGGTAGGCGTAGCTAACTGATGCATCAAAGTCCTGACCAGAGTAAGCCAGTCGGCTTGCCAGCACACCGTTTCTAAGCTTGTGGCTAGGCAGACGATCTTGAAGCAGTCTCAAACCCACTGCTTTTACATAATTTCTCCGGATAAAGAATTCCCAATCATCTTCACTCCCTGCAACTGGACTCGGTTCAAAAACGGGTATCCAGATTGCTTCAAGCACATGGCGGTCACTTAGATAGTACGTCGACTTCACAGCCCAAACAGGCCATTTCCTATCTTCTCGCGAAAGATTCAAAAACTCCCTTAGATCTTGAGGGGTGAAATTGTCGATAACATTGACTTGATCAGCCTTTCCCCAGCGGATGGTCTGGCGACCTAGCCTTAAGTTCATTCGGTCGCCTTCGACATTCACATAGGCGTCCCATAGCCGAGCGTACCTGCCTTCAAGCTCAGTTCTGCCACCATTTACGCCGTAATTGAACTCCGTGTCCATTGATATTGCTCCAGATAATGATCTATTGAAAAGAAAATCCGTACGCAAACGAAGCCGATTCCTAAGCGTGTATTCATCTGCTATTTTCTTTCCGGTTGGCCCCTCATCCAGCCTATTAAAACGTGCGTACTGCCTAGCTAGATAAAAGCCACTGATGTTTTGCACAATCGGCGTCTGTTCTTCTTGCCAGAAAGTCGCATCAGTGCTCGATATCGAATTGGCACTTACAAGAGAAGAGCCCAATGTACAACTGACACCCAGCAGGAGTAACGAAACTCGCGCTATCATCATTCAGTTGGCTCACTGCCCCCCCGCTTCAAGGATATTTCGCGCACTGCTGATCTGATTCCGTCCGGCTGATCATATCTTTCGACGGGCTTTTCCATATGACGGGTCGTCATGATAGATTCCGTAAACTTGGTGTTAACCCGCACCCACAAGCGCTCGAGCTCGGTCTTGTGGTTATCTTGAACATTTCGTACGACAAGAAACATGGAATACAGGGCACCATCATAATTATGCACATCACGGTTATATAGTTCCTTCAGCAGCTTTCCGCTTTTGTCAAAAAATTCCACCTTGCTCGGGTAGAACGACCCATCTGTCCTAATATAGTTAATACGCTTCGAATAAGTAGAGTCTGAACCCGGCTTAGGGGTCATCTCGACAATAGCGGTATCAAACCCATCTACTTTTGAGGAACCGACAAACTGATAATTCCAATCTTCTATCTTGATCTCCTGCATATCTTCATAAATCAAGTCGGATCCAACCCAACTTTGATTCTTTCCAGACACGCGCCGCATTTTTTTTGCGGCCGGCAAATAAAGATACTGCCGATCTTCGGCACTCTTAATTTCCTCCTTGAGAGTTGCGACATCTTTGATGCTCTGCGGGTAGTAGAACTTTTGAAGATCTTTCGACAGACCGTTTGCTTGAGTGTGATACCAAAT
>JAUSGV010000052.1 GCA_030648675.1 Dehalococcoidales bacterium | reverse complement strand
TACCCGAAGACGACCGCCCTGCAAGAGGTAATCAAGGGCATCCCAAAGAACAGACTGCTTGTAGAGACGGACTGCCCGTTCCTGCCGCCGCAAGATTACCGGGGGAAGCGGAATGAGCCGTCGTATTTACGCCTTACCGTGAAAAAGCTGGCGGAGATAAGGAAAGAGACGTACGAAGATGTGGCGAGGGTGACGACGGAAAATGCGAGACGGTTATTCGGGATTACGGCGAATAACCAATAACCAAGATACAAGATACAATAACCCAAAAAATCCCAATGACCAAATTGCTAATAGCCAACGTTTAATATAGATTGCTTGTATCTTAAAACGACTTTCCTCTCCCTTGACGGGAGAGGGTTAAGGTGAGGGTGATGGGAAATTACTATACCCCTCACTTACGTCTCTCCCGCAGGGGGAGAGAAAATTGCTTTTGGATTGTCGGCCTGCGCAGGGAATGACACTAGGACTGTTACCGAGATGCTTCGGTTCCGCTGGAGCGGAAACTCGCAATGACAGTTGGGGCGGATTGGATTCCGGCTCCCGTATCGCAGTACGGGAAAGGCTTCGCCGGAATGACAAATGTTCCTGGATTCCCGCTTTCGCGGGAATGGTTTGGGTGGATCGCGTAATTTGATTGCGATACCCGCGAAGGGTTAACATATTGTGTTCAGGAGTTAATTATGGCGATAGGAAGAAATGAGCCTTGCCCTTGCGGGAGCGGTAGAAAATATAAGAAGTGCTGCGGAGCCACCGAAGCTACAGGAGCCGCCGGAGATCAGAGCAACCGTAGCAGGCGCCAACATGTAGTTTTACTCTGAGACTGGATTTAGCTATAATTGGATTTAACTTTTAGAGGGTTTGATAGGAAGTATGGCAGTTATTCCAATTCGTCTCGCTCCGGATCCGGTTTTGCGGCTAAAGGCGAAACGCGTAAAGGTCTTCGACGGTTCCCTGCATAAGCTTGTCGACGATATGCTGGAGACGATGCACGACGCGGGCGGTGTAGGATTGGCAGCTCCCCAGGTTGGAGTTCCTTTGCGCGTCGTGGTCATCGGCATCCCCGAAGAGGAGGATATCGTTCTAATCAATCCTCAGATCTTAACCAAATTCGGGGAGCGTGTAGTCGACGAAGGTTGTCTCAGCATTCCCGGATATGTCGGCGAGGTAAAAAGGGCCGTTACCGTTATCGTAAAAGGGAAAGCTCCGAGTGGTAAAGAGATTCGTATAAAAGGCGAAGAGATGCTGGCGCATGCCTTGGAGCATGAAATCGACCACATTAACGGGATTTTGTATATCGATCACCTGGAAAGTCCCGACAAACTGAAAAAGCTAAAACCGCCCAAAAGCCAAACTCCGCCGGAAACGCCGGAGGATTCTAACTGACGCCATAATCCAGCGCCTACGATAAAGACGCAGTTGTCTTAAAAGTCGTCTTTCCGGCGAAAGCCGGAATCCAGATCAATATATAATCAGGCACGATTTCTGGATTCCAAATCGAGTTTGGAATGACAAACGTATTCAAAATGGCACTTATGATACAAAGCTGGTAAAGACGCAGAATCCGGCTTCGTGATCCTTCCCGGTCAATGAGGCTGGTTATGCAAAAGATCGATTGCCCATTGCACGGCATCGTCCCCCGTTAGCGTCAGGGCTGCACCGGGATCCGGGTCTATTCCCTGTCCTTCGATCATTCGACCCTTCGGCGTCAACCATCGCCCGATAGTCAAATATACACCGGAGCCATCACTAAGCTCGAACAGCTGGTCGACGCTGCCTTTTCCGTAAGTTCGGGTCCCGGCGATGGTGGCTCTGCCATAATCCTGGAAGGCTCCGGCCAACACCTCGCTGCCGCTGGCGGAGTAATTATCGGTGAGTACGACCATCGGCAGATCGGTGGTCGTGCTTTCGGGTGTAACCGATAGCGTTTCTTTTCTGCCTTTGTTATCCACCGTCGAAACGATTACACCTTCTTTAATAAAGTGGCTCGCGATATCGACAACGGAATTCAGGATTCCGCCCGGATTGCTGCGTAGGTCGATAATGATACCTGTCGCTCCGTTCTGCGTGATATTGCCTAATACCGGCAGGAGTTCTTTGTCGGTCTGCTCGGTGAAATGACTAATCCTTATGTAGGCTATATCGCCCTTCATCGAAAACGAAACCGAGGTTAATTGTATTTCGGCACGAACTATGGTTATTTCTGAGGTTACGGTTTCGCCTTCATGTTGAACCAGGAGTTTGACGGATGTCCCTTTCGGCCCTCTGATGAGTGAAACCGCTTGTTCTACGCCCATGCCGGAAGTGGACTGTCCGTCGATGGCAAGGATAGCGTCGCCTGGTTTGATGCCGGCCTTATCCGCCGGCGAATCCTGGATAGGTGCGACAATGGTAATGACGTCGTTTTTGATGCCGACCGTGGCACCGATGCCCTCGAATTTGCCCTGAAAGCCGTTTGTGCTCGCCTGAAATTCCTCCGGAGAAAGGTAGGCGGAATACGGGTCGTCAATCGCGGCAACCATTCCCCTGATCGCTTCGGCGCTCATATTTGAAGAATTTACCTTTGTACGGTCGACGTAATTCCGGGAGATAATGCTCCATGCTTCGTTCACCGCTTCCAATCCCTGGTCTGGTGGAGCAAACAAGCAACCGGCAGCGAACGACGCTGCCATGCTTATGACGAGTATTGCGGCTATCGCGGCAGAATTAAATCTTTTTAACATCCGGTATCTCCCCAGTTTTCTCGAACGATCAAAAGCGAAGCTAATATCCCTTTCGCGGCAATAAGGAACTGCTACACCGACAATATTGGATATTCGGGAGGTTACAAAGGGCCAAGTAAACCTGTAAGCCGAATTCTGTATCCTTCACGAGTGAAGGATGGTGACCATCTATCTAGCTTCGATGTTACCATCGGAGTCATGCGACCAACCCGGGGATCAGGCCGGGCACCTTACGTCCCTCTATTTGGTCTTGCTCCAGATGGGGTTTGCTCAGCCAACCGGTCACCCGGCTGCTGGTGGGCTCTTAATCCCACCATTTCACCCTTGCTCGCTTCCTTCACGAATGAAGGACCGCTGGCGGTATGTTTCTGTGGCACTTTCCGTAGGGTTTCCCCTCCTGGGCGTTACCCAGCATCCTGCCCGGTGGAGTTCAGACTTTCCTCCCCGATTGTTATCGGGGCGGTCACCCGGTCTACTTGACCCATTCACAGTATATTTCAGCCGCGTTGCAGCGTCAACTTTGGAAGCTAAATAATCAAAGCAAGAAACTATTTAGTAAAACGAAATTCCGTTTCAAACGTTTTGCCAGTTATCAACTCCATCTCCAACTGAGGGGATTCGAACCATCGGTGAGAAATTATTAGTGTTTCTGATGTTCATTTTGATCGGTAGCCGGTTGGAGAGGTATTTCAACGTCTTGCGGATATCCGTGGGGCCGCTGTCTTTATGGCGTCTTCAATTTCGGCTTTTACCAGCTCGGATGCTTGTGGCGATATACTTTCGAGCAATTGAGGCTTCCACCGCAGCAGCCCCGGAATTAAATTGTTTTGCCGCCTCCGCTATTTTTGGTCCAAAGGCGAAAAGTTCTTCTCCTTCTTGTACAGCTTTTTGTAGTTCGTCAGAATTACTTCTCAACGCTAGAGCTTTGGCCCGGGAGAGCCTGCCTTCAGCGGTTTTTAAGCCGATTTCAGCGGATAATAACGGTTTGTCCAGAGCCAGACCCTGCAACACACTCGTTAGACCCTTTATCGAGGACTCTTTTGCTGTCGAAATAAAATCGACAGTGTCTTGCGGTACCGGATCAACCAACTGATCTTCTATCGAATCGAGGTATTCGAGATGCACGGCGATGGCAGCCGCAACTTCTTCGTCTAAATCAGTGACGAGTACCTGCCGGGCATTATCTGCCTGTTTAACGGGTATCGCGATAAAATGCTCGTACCCACGGGTGGCAATTATCAAAGATTCGGTTTTGTTCTGCTCAGCCATGACCATTGCTTCAGCTAAACGCTCGTCAGAATATGCCAGGGATTTTTGGGTTTTCGCGTCCTGGCCGATGGTAAACAGCAGGCTGAGTGTTTTGCCGAGATTGTCCAGGAAATAGAAATGGCTGTCGGTGAAAATACCCATTTCGACCGACGACAGGTTTCCGTGCTGGTCATCTTGTGCATAAACCAATGGGTTTCCGAACGGTAACGATGCCAGCCCGGCCATGACGGGCAAAATTAATAACAGCTTTTTCATTGTAAGCCTTTTATTAACGTAATTCCGGCTTAACACGAAAATAGCACGCGGTTATACACGGAGCAAGTCACCTAAGTATCGTTTCAGGCAATCGTAAGTGTCGTTAAAAGGCACAATTTGCTAACGGAAGGAAACAATACGGGAAGGTTAGATTATGGGGTTGATTCAAACACTAAAATTGAGGGGTATAAAAGTGTTATGTAAAGTAATAATCGATCATCCGGCCAGCATGCGGTCGACCGCCTTTTTGGCGCGGCGGCGGATCCTTTCCGGGACATTGACCACGTGTTCCATGCTTTCCAGAGACCAGAGGATCGTTTCGAGGGTGATGAGTTTCATGCGCGGACAAACCGCTTGTTCCGAAACCGGGATAAATCTTTTGCCCGGGTTTTCCTTGCGCAGGCGGTGTAAAATGCCTATCTCGGTTCCGACAATGATTTCTTGAGCGCCAGACTCACGAGCAAATCGGATCATGCCGCCGGTACTCAAAACAGCGTCGGCCAGCGCGGTAACTTCCGTACGGCATTCCGGATGAACGACGACCTTAGCCTTGGGGTATTCCGCTTTAAGCCGGAGAATATCCTGCGGCTGGATCCTGGCGTGAGTCGGACAATAACCCGGCCAGAGCATCATCTTTCTGCCCGTTTGTTCGGCAACGTAACTGCCTAGATACTGGTCCGGGACGAAGAGTATCTCTTTTTCGAGTGGTATCTGCTCTACAATGTGAACGGCGTTGGCCGAGGTGCAGCAAATATCGGACTCTGCCTTGACCGCAGCCGACGAATTGATGTAGCACACCACAACAATACCGGGATGCTGCCTCTTTTTTTCGCGAAGGGCTTCAGCCGTGATCATGTTGGCCATCGGACATCCGGCATGCAGGTCCGGCAGCAGCACCGTCTTGTCCGGGCAGATGATCGACGCGGTTTCCGCCATGAAATGAACGCCGCAAAAAACGATCACGCCGGCACTGGTTTTGGCCGCCTGGCGGCTGAGCTCCAGCGAATCGCCGACGAAATCAGCGATGTCCTGGACTTCGCCGAGCTGGTAATTATGCGACAATATAATCGCATTCTTCGCCTTTTTTAGATCGATAATTCGCTGCGTCAGGTCGGCATTGCTGTCGCTCATAAGATGCTTGCGGCCCCTTTATTCCGGTTTCTTTATCTTTATCTCGTCGCCGGCTTTAACCTTGCCGCCGCGAATAACTTTGGTAAACACGCCCTCTTTGGGCATGATGCACTTGCCTACCTGCTTGAATATGGCACATCCGCTATGGCATTCCTTACCGATTTGCGAAATTTGAAGAACAATGTCCGGTCCGACGCAAAGTTCGGTGCCGATGGGAACAGTCAGTAATTCGATGTCTTCGGTGGTGAGATTTTCGGCAAAGCTCCCCACTTCTACGGGATAGCCTAAACCGCGCATCCGGTTGATGCTTTCAATAGACATTAGACTCACCTGGCGTTTGGCACTGCATTCGGCATGCGCGTCGCCTTCCAGCCCAAAATCTACTTTAACCATGCCTTCCGCTATCGGTTTTTTGACGGTACCTTTCTTTTCACTCCAGCAAACGGCAACAATTTTACCCATTTTCCTCCTCTTTCCCTGCCTTGTCCAAACTATATATTTTTTACCGATGATTTTGAAGAACGGATTGCTTCGTCACTCCGTTCCTCGCAATGACATGAGGGGAATCGATTGTTCCAGCCCCGATGACGTTGTCTCCCTGATAAAAGACTATCGTCTGGCCCGGGGTAATGGCCAATTGGGGTGCTTTAAATTTTACACGAACTTGCCTGGCACTCAAAGGAAACACGGTACATTCAGCTTCCTTGTGCCGGTATCTAACCCTGGCTTCAACTTCGATCGGCTCGACCGGCGTTTCAATCGCTATCCAGTTAAGCCCTGACGCGGTTAGTTCGTCCCGGTACAACTCTTCCTTAGGTCCGACGATCACCGCATTGCGTTCAGCGGCAATATCGACAACGAACACAGGGTACTTGCTCGATATACCTAATCCACG
>JAUSGV010000044.1 GCA_030648675.1 Dehalococcoidales bacterium | reverse complement strand
CAAGGTGAGTAGCGAGTGGAAGGTCATCTGTACCGGTCACAACCTGCTCAAGCTATTCAGAGTCTGTGGCCGGGGCGTATTCGGTCAGGAAGCGCAGGCCACCACGCCGGCAGAGTAAGGCTACTGGCGCGTATTGTTTATAATTCACCATCCACCACCGAAAAACCATGTCATTCTTTTTCAACGACGGCATTTTTCTCGTTAACTGATGGCAAGTCATCCGTTACTCGGACACACTCCTAGTATTTAATCTTATATCTTAAATCTTTAATCTCAGGGGTTACATTTTCTCCGGTGCATTCATGCCGAGAAGGTGCAGCGTCCGGGCCAGGACGGTCTTGGTGGCGGCCACCAGTTTAAGACGCGCTTTGGTCTGACATCCATCGTCGGAAACCACCCGGCAATCGCGGTAAAAGACGTGGAAAGCAGTAGCCATCTCCTGGGCATAATAAGTCAGATGGTGCGGCTCAAGCGTTGACGAGACCGTTTCCACAAGTTCCGGCAGCAGAAGCAGTTTGCGGATCAGGTTCAATTCCGGCTCGGAGGTTAAAACCGAAACGTCGCCTTCGGAGAAATTGATGCCTTTTTCTACCGCCAGGCGCAGGATGCTGGCGATGCGGGCATGAGCATACTGTACGTAATAGACCGGATTTTCCGACGACTGCTTTTTGGCCAGCTCGAGATCGAAATCCATCTGGCTGTCAGCACTGCGTTGCAGGAAGAAGAAGCGGCAGGCATCGGCGCCAACCTCGTCCACTACCTCGCGCAAGGTAATAATATCGCCGCTTCGCTTGGAGAGGCGTACGATCTCGTCACCCCGCTTCAGGGTAACCAACTGCGAAATTATTATTTTGAGCCGTTCCGGCTTGATGCCGAGGGCACCGACGACAGCTTTCATGCGGGCGACGTGCCCCTGGTGGTCGGCTCCCCAAATATCGATGACTTTATCGAACTTACGCTCGACAAATTTGTTGTAATGATAGGCGATATCGGCGGCGAAATACGTAGGGGAACCGTCGCCGCGGACGACGACGTTGTCCTTGTCCTCCCCGAGAGCGGTCGACATAAACCAGGTGGCATTTTCCTTTTCCACCAGATAGCCATTCTTGCGGAGCATATCCATCACCGTCTGGAACTGCCCTTTAGCATAGAGACTGCGTTCGCTGAACCAGACATCGAAAGTAACCCCGATAAGTTCAAGATCTTTTCTGATCTGAGAGATCATTCTTTGCAATCCAATCTCGCCTAACTGTTTAATGCTGTCCGCCTCCGGAAGTTTGGCGAACCGGTCGCCATGTTCGGCAATCATGTCTTTGGCAAGGTCGACCATATAACTGCCGAAATAGCCGTTTTCCGGCATCTCGGCTTCGATGCCCAGGCTCTGCTTGTAGCGGGCGTAAAGGGAGCGGGAGAAAGCGTCGATCTGGTTGCCGGCGTCGTTTATGTAATATTCCCTCTCCACTTTATGGCCTGAAACGGCCAATACATTCGCCAGAGTGCTGCCGTAAATCGCCCCCCGGCCGTGGCCTACATGGAGGGGACCGGTAGGATTGACGCTGACAAACTCGATCTGCACCCGCTTGCCTTTACCGAAATCGATTTGTCCGTAATTTTCGCCGGCCTTCCGGATCGGCTCTATCTGACTGTTCAGCCACCCTGCCTTCAGGGTGAAATTAATGAATCCGGGAGGGGCAACCTTGACGCTTTCCACCTCGGAGCAGGGCGTCATCAGGTTGATCAATTCCTCGGCAATCGCCATCGGCCTGACTCCGGCGGCCCGGGCAAGTTTCAAAGGAAAACTCGACGCATAGTCACCGAAAGCCGCATTCTGGGGATGTTCGATGGTAATATCCGGTAAAGCTACCAGCGGCAGTTTACCTTCTTGCTGGGCTTTGGCCGCCGCTTCCGTCAATTGGGCGGCCAGCTTCTGTCTTATTTCGAGTATTCCGCTCATATTTTTTCCGTTAAACAAAAGATTATAGCATAAGAACGCAGTTGTTAATGTCCGGTACCTGTGAGGTAAATCGTTATAAAAATGTTACTTATTTCATATATTCGCACCTAACTTTTTCACAGGTTCAGCGTTATATTAATTAGATAGGGGATGATTCAAGAATATTTAACCAATGGGAGGAGGTTCAATTATGATAAAAAAATTGGTTTTTGTTTCTATCGTGTGTTTAATGGTATTGACGGTGTCCGCTTGTGCAGCACCAAACGCGACGCCAGGCACAACCGTGCCGGGCACCACGCCGGGGGCCGCAAGCCCACCGGTAGGAGCGCCGGACGTAGGAGCTCCGGGTGCCGCTCCCGCAGTACCAACACAGGGGGCAGCGGTCGGAGTGACCACGCCTGTAGCGCCTTCCGCAGCACCGGCTATGGCCGTTCCTGGAGTAGGGTTTATCTCTCCGAGCCCCATCTATAACCAGTATCAAAGCAGCGCGGGTATCATGGTAACCGGACAGGGGCAGATCAAGGCGACGCCGGACATCGCCTACCTGAGCCTTGGCGTAAGCGCGCAGGCCTTAACCGTAGCCCAGGCACAGAGTGATGCTTCCAATGCCATGAATGCGGTAATGGAGGTATTGAAGAGCAAGGGCATCGCCGACGCCGACATTACTACGACTGGCTTCAATATCTACCCGGTCTACGATTATACGAAAAATACGAATACGATCACCGGCTACCAGGTTAGCAACATGATCACGGTCACGATTCGTAAGATCGCTGATGCCAGTGCCATCATCGACGCGGCAGCGGTCGCCGGCGGCAATTTCATCCGGATCAACAGCATTAGCTTCAGCGTAAGCGACCCTACTCCCTATCTAAAGCAGGCTCGGGCAGAGGCGATGGCCGATGCCAAGGCAAAAGGCGCCGAACTGGCTACCTTGGGCGGAGTCACGATAGGACTGCCGACTTTCATCACCGAATCCAGCGGTTACTTTCCGCCGACTCCGCTGTATTACGGCGCGGTTGCTGAGGCCCGGGACGCGGCCACACCGATCAGCCCCGGACAAACCGAGATAAGCGTTAGCGTCACAGTAATTTACGCGATACAGTAAACTTATCGGTCCTTCAATAAAAAGCCCCATCCCTCTACAAACGGGAAGGGGCTTTTCTTGATTATTCCCCCCAGCCTCCCTGAGATTCTTTCCTTCAATAGACTCAGGACAGGCTGGCTACGCTCCTCGAGAATGACACTTGAGTGTCACCCCGAGATGCTTCAGTCGCTACGCTCCTTCGAGCATGACAACTTCATAGGGTGTCATTCTGACTCTGAACGAAGTGAAGAGGAATGAATCCGGGGGCAGGGAAGGGCATTAATTTGGCAAGAGTTTTTTTGGGGGTTCCTTTAAAACGAGACCTAACCAAAGCGGTAATTTGACGTTATATAGAGTGTGACGCAAGAATAAATAACAGGCGTTCATGAATTGGGAGGAAATAATGAATAAACGATCGATCGGAATCATAGCCACGCTGGCGGTGGTCATGGCTATAGTAACTGCCTGTGCCCCGCCGGCCGCGAACGGAACAGCAAGTAACGGTATAGACAAAACGCCCGGAGCCGCAAGCCCTCCGGTTATTAGTACGCCGGTAAACACACCGGAGGGAGGCGCGGGCGTGGCTACGGCAATTCCCGGCATTGCCCCGGCACCTCCAACGCGAGGAGCGGTTGACGGAATTGGAATTACTACGCCTGTAGCGCCGGCACCGGCCATGTCCGTTTCGGCAGGCGGCTATACTTCCCCGTATCCTGTTTTGAACCAGTATCAAAATCAGAACGCCGGTATCGTGGTGACCGGGCAGGGGCAGATTCAGGCAACACCGGATATCGCTACATTGACCCTGGGGGTAAGTGCGCAGGAAACGACGGTTGCGGCAGCGCAGAATGAGGCTTCTACTGCAATGAACGCCGTAATGAAGGTACTGAAGGACAAAGGCATCGCGGACGCAGATATCACTACCGTAGGCTTCAATATCAACCCAGTTTACGACTACAGAAGCAACACGCCCGTGATCACCGGCTACCAAGTGACCAACATGATCACCGTCAAGATCAGGAAGATTGCCGATACCAGCGCTATTATCGACGCCTCGGCGACCGCCGGCGGCAATTTCATTCGGGTCAACAGCGTCGGCTTCGGCGTTAACGACCCGACTCCCTATCTGAAACAGGCCAGGGCTAAAGCTATGGCCAATGCCATAGACACGGCTGGACAACTCGCCACCCTGGGTGGGGTCAAGATCGGACTGCCGATTTACATTACCGAATCCAGCGGCTATTATCCGCCCGCACCTATGTATTACGCATCAGCCGGTATGGCCAAGGACATGGCGACCCCTATCAGCCCCGGACAAACTGAGATAAGCGTCAGCGTCACCGTAATTTACGCGATACAGTAGACTGTTTCAGTTCCCTTCGCAAAAAGCCCGTTCCCATTGTATAGGGAAGGGGCTTTTTCATGTGTATTTTCACCACCTCCATGAGATCCTTTCCTTCGACAGGCTCAGGACAGACTATCTTCCAGGATGACATCTCCGTCCGTGTCATTCTGACTCTGAACGAAGTGAAGAGGAATGGATCTGGGGGCGGGGAATTTACCTGTTTTTGTATTTGGTCATTTGGAATTAGGAATTTGTCCCGATTCACCCGGCTCATTCAGGATGCCGTATGACGTTAGAATCGGTATATCTTATCTCTTTTATCTTTGTTATTCGTGCCACTTACTTCCCGAAAGATTATTCGTAAACGATGGGAAAGTGTTATCCGGAACTATTTTGTCCCGCCTTTCATCCGCCTCTTGAATCCATTGACTGACCGCGGCGGCATCATAGGCCCAATTATGCAACTGGGCATAACCATCCCGGATATTCGCGTTCAGTCTTGGCGGAAGCGTGTGAGGATCATACCTGTCGTTTTCCAGCCTCGGATATGAAGGGAGAACGATGCCGAGAAGCCCGGAGCGGGAATTGTATCGGGCGTCCCGGAGGCTGGAGCCAATCTCCCAATCGACATGTTTATAACTCCAGGTGTCCGCACCAACGAGAACCACAGTAACGGTTGAATCCAGAAGGTACTCATCGCGAATCTTCTGTCTTAAAGCCTCAGGTTTCGAGTTTTCGCCCATTTCACCGATTTGAACGGAGTTCAAAATCGCTATGTCTTTATTATCTGCAAACAGGCTGTCGAAGTAATTTCTATACAGTTGATCTTTTGTCCGGTCGTAACTGACAAATACTGTTAGTGGTTGTCGGGTCGCCCTAGTTTGATAAGACATAATCTCATTGCCCCTCATTCTTTCGATGCACCGGTTATGGAATGAGTATAAATATAAATCTAACAGACCCGACGTTCAAGCTATCAATACAAACAAATTGTCCTGAGAACAAACAATTTGTTTTTTAAAAGAGCGCCCAATTCTATCGTAGAGTTGGGAAACGTTTAAAAAGGATTTATGGCAGTTCAAGTTATTATGCGAAGGGAACAGAATCCCAATCAATATCATCGTCTTCAAAATCATCGGGAGCGTTTGGGTTTCTTTCAAAAAGATGGTTCAGCTTCTTGTCCTGATTCTTGTTAGAAAATTGCTTATTGAATATCTCTGACATAATTAAAACGCCAACATTTAATTTTTTTAATTCTTTGAGTACTTTGTTAGAGGGTTTTTTCCAAACAGACATTATCAGTTTTTTTCGAAGATGTCCTTCAGCTTCCCAATCCTTTTTAAATTGAGGTAATTTACAAATATTACTAACACTTGGTATTAGTTCTTTTGCTTCATCGATAATCTTGTCTGTGTGTTTGCATTCAATAAAGATAAGCGTATTCTTAGTTTTGACTATTACATCAATTTGAACCCTGCCGACGGCATAATTCCAATCTACTTTGGCATGATCTGAGTATTTTTGATTCAAATAATAATAAGTAATCATCTCTAGACACAAGCCTCGGCCCGTGTCAAGCCGAGCCCTGGTGTCGAGCAAATCTAATTGTCCCGGGAACGTTACGAAATAGGATTGCATTGCCTTTAGAAAAAGGTCTTTATCGACTGTATGCTCTGTTCGATATATCAGTTTCTGCGTTTCATATTTAGAAAGCATTTTTTCGAAATCTTCATACGGAGCAGAGCCTGTACCGTATAGTCGTAGGCACAGTTCAGGAACAACAACCATCCGGAAGCTGAGCCAAATTCAATAAAAATCGCATAACTGTAGTCGTTCCCTCGTGAAGAATAAGGGTGAATGAGTTTCACGACGGAAATCATTTCTGCAATATGGTTTTTATTTTTAAATTGTTGAGACCCCATTAATAAACGGTACAAAGCTGGAAGGCCATTAAATTTAGTATATTCGGAGGCGTCGATAACTTGTATTTGATACCATAAAAATATCTGTTCTAATATTTCGCGTTCGCTCAATTTGGGCGCTGGATGATTGTTTTGAAGAATTCCTTGAAGTAAATGTTTAGCATCGCCATTTATGGTGATAACTGGCGAAAGCCCAAGCGAAATCCTTAGTTTTAATTCTAGCGGCTGGATGATCTGTTTTAGAATGCCGTCGAAGTTGCGATCAAAATCACGCCACGATCTAGAATGATAGAGTTCCTTGAAAGATTCATAATTATTGATATTCAACAGCGTTGACCAAATGAAAAGGATTGAGTATTTGTAACCTTTGAAAGCCTTTAGTAGATATTCGTTTTTCTTTGAAGGATTGTCCCAGATATCGCTATTCAGCGTAGGCACGGGATATCCATGGGGTACGCCTCTTTCGGTATCATTTAAAAAAATAAGGAGATCATTCATCGAACAATAATTTATTAATTCGTCAAGCGTGGCTGAGCCGAGTACCGAATTGTTTGCGAGTGTGGAAACAAGCTTTAATTGTTGGAGTGGTGAGACTATCGCTTCAGCAAATTGTGAAAGTGTTCGTCCCAACTCTGCTAAAGTCGTGCTGGACATAACATCTTTGATTTGAACCTTTATGTTCTTTAAAAGAATAGTTTTTTCACATGAATTAGGTAAAAGATGAATTTCGGTGCCTCTGAAATCGGCCCTCATGAAAATCAGATCGGTGGAAAGTTTCAAACTGGAATTTTGGGAAACTACATCAAAAAGTCTTCGTGCTATTATGTGGAAAGCAAATTGATACCCTATCAAAATGTCCCCAACGGGGACTTTAGCGTGGTAGCGTTTCATCCACAGCTTAAACCTATCCAGACGGCAAATAATATCAAGCTCATTACATATCGCCAGAATGTCGTCGATTCTGTCTGAAAATTTCTGTAGAAATTCATCTCGATCGTTTACGTTTGCTTCCATAAGTGTAACAAAACAGTCATTTATGGCCTTGATAGTTGATAATATAGAATTCGACGAAAGGAGGCAAGCGGCCTCCGCCTTTTATTAAGAGTGTTTTACACTCAGCGAGTCGAGTTTAATCCCTTGAGATTTTAGACTGCAACCCCGCCACCCATCCTGATGCCCACGCCCAGGCGAGGTTATACCCGCCGCGTTGGCCGTCCACGTCGAGGACTTCTCCGGCGAAGAAAACGCCTTTCTTGAACTTAGATTCCAGTGAAACGGGCTGGATTTCATCGACATTGACGCCCCCCGCGGTAAACTCGGCCTCGTTCCAGCCGCGCGTGCCGTCAACTTTAAAACGCATGCCTTTTAACACGCCGACAGCGGAGTCGAGGTCATCTCTTTCCAGAATACGGGCAAGGGCGAGGCACAGTTTATTAGGCAATATTCCGGCCAGCATTTCATCAGACGGTAAATTGGCCTTTTTACGCCGGACAAGCTCGTCTTTCAGTTTGCCACGGTCCATAAAAGGCACCATATCGACAGCGACATAGACATCGCGCCGGTGCTGCCGGTTAATGGCAATAGATATTTCTTCACTTACATCAAGGATGCAGCTACCGGAAAACCCGTAATTCGTGAAGAGGAGTTCGCCTTTGGCAGAACTGCCCTCTGTACCCTCGATAATGCTCCTGGCCGAGGCGAATATCTTCTGTCCCTGCAATACCTGGCACAAGGGGTCTTTAGCGACCAGAGGGACCGCGCTGGGAACCGGGTCGACGATAGTGTGCCCCAACTGACGGGCGATTTCGTAAATGCTGCCATCAGACCCCAGGGCGGGATAGGTCCTGCCGCCGCCGGTAATGACAACTTTCCGGCATTCAATGGTTTCCCCTTCTTTGGAGGAAACGAGAATGCGGCCGTTCGAAAACGATATTCCGATACACGTGAAATTCAATTCAACAGGTATCGACAGCCGCCTCAGTTCCATCTCCAGAACCTTCATCACAGACGAGGCCTGATTCGTTGCCGGGAATATCCTGCCGTCCTGGGAATAGACTTCAAGACCGAGACTTTTAAAGAAGTCTAGAATTTCTTTTTTGCCGAATTTTTCGAATACCGATCTTACCAGAGCCCTGCCCGCGGTATTATAATATTCTTCGCTCAGATTGTCGTTCAGGAGGTTGCATCTGCCGTTGCCAGTCGCCAGGATTTTCTTCCCCAGCCGAGGCATCCTCTCGCAGATGACAACGGATTCGCCGGCGCGCGCCGCGCTTATGGCGGCAACAATTCCTGCGGCCCCGCCGCCGATGACTATAACATCATAAAGCATATTGGGTTGATTGTAGCATGCGCTTCAAAAAATCCGAAGCACTAAGCACGAAATCCGAAACAAATTCGAAGCTCGAAGTCTCAAATG
>JAUSGV010000030.1 GCA_030648675.1 Dehalococcoidales bacterium | reverse complement strand
ATCAGCCGAACAAACTTTGGACGGCATGGAAGAAGAGGGCAAAAAAAGATACATGCACCACTATAACTTCCCCGGCTTTTCTGTGGGTGAAGTCTCGCCTGTCCGATCGACGGGTCGGCGAGAAATCGGGCACGGCGCCCTAGCCGAAAAAGCACTGGTGCCGGTATTGCCCGACCAAGAAAAATTTCCTTATACCATTAGAGTAGTATCGGAGGTACTATCTTCTAACGGCTCATCATCCCAAGCGTCGGTCTGCGGATCAAGCTTGTCACTAATGGATGCGGGTGTTCCAATTACGGCTCCGGTCGCCGGCATTGCCATGGGTCTATTAACCGATCCGGCTGATAAAAATAACTATGTCGTTTTAACCGACATTCAAGGCATCGAAGATCATTCAGGTGATATGGACTTTAAAATTGCCGGCACACCCAAAGGTATTACCGCCATCCAACTAGATATAAAACTTGGCGGCGTGGCGATAAAAGTTCTGCATGAAGCAATTACTGAAGCCAAGGTGGCGCGCACTGAAGTGTTAAAAGTAATGGCTCAGGCTATGGCCGCACCCCGGGCCGACTTATCCCCCTACGCCCCGCGCATTACGTCGCTGCGCATTCCGCCGGATAAAATTCGCGATGTTATTGGTCCCGGTGGCAAAATGATCAACGAAATCATCGACGCTACCGGTGTGCAGATTGATATTGAAGATGACGGCCTAGTCATGGTAACAGCCGTCGACCCCGTCGCTTCTGCTAAAGCGATTGATTGGATAAAAAACATCACGCGCGAAGTAGTAGTGGGTGAAGTATTTGAGGGTAAAGTAACCCGTTTGATGAATTTTGGAGCGTTTGTAGAGATACTACCCAAGCAAGAGGGATTGGTCCATATTTCTGAACTGGCCTGGCACCGCGTGGAAACAGTTGAAGATGTGGTGAAGGTTGGTGATACCCTATCTGTTAAGGTGATAGAAATTGATGACCAGGGGCGGATTAACCTATCCCACAAACAAACCCTGCCGCGGCCCGAAGGCATCGAGCTTAACCCGCGCCCGGCGGCTCGGCCTTATAATGACCGGCCGCAATCGCGTGGTTTCCGCAATAATTCACACCGCAACAATCACCGCTAATACTCCATATTCCTAATAAAAAGCCAGTCCTTGTGCTTAGGGGCTGGTTTTTTATTAAAACTGTGGATAAAGTGTATGATCATAATAAAAGTCCTTTATTCATCGCGTCATTCCATTCTCAGAAATCAGGCGTTGACTACCGGTTGCCCAACTTTTTCCCGCATCGGTTGGTCCAAAACCTGAACCGCCTCCCTCAGCGCGGAGGGTGCAAGGTGAGCGTACCGCATGGTCATTCTGATGTCTGAATGACCGAGAAGCTCTTGTGTCGCTTTGAGCGATATCCCTGAGGCCACAAGTTGAGAGGCAAAGGTGTGCCGGAGTTTGTGCCAACCGATGGCTCGTAAGCGTGCCCTTTCACAGAATTTCGCCAAGGCGTATCTGGCCTGGAGGTAGCTCAACGGCTTGCCGTTTCTTTTATAGAAGATCGGCCCACTGGGCTTCTGAATTCTTTCAAGGGCCTCACAAAGCAGCGGAGTAAGCGGTACATGCCGCTCCCGGTTATTCTTTGGCGACCCGACAATCCCCTGAACAATCGATCTTCGAAGGTTAAGCATCTGCCTTTCCAAATCAATGTCAGGCCACTCAAGTCCCAGGAGCTCGCTTACCCTAAGCCCTGTCCGCAAGGCCAGAAGCACCAGCGCATACCACATCGGATCCTTGACCGCGCTGAGCAATGTGTCACTTTCTTCTCGCGTGAAGAAATCGAATTTTTGCGGAGGAACCTTGAGTAATTTAATTTTCGGTACATGCTCAAGTTCACGCCACTCTTCAGCGCACCTGAGACATTTGCCTAAGACTGTCAAGTGGCCGTTTATAGTTTGAGCCGCTAACCCTGCTTTCAGTTTTTCCCCCTTGAACTGTTCAACCTTGAGGCTGGTAATTTCAGTCAGAGTCATCTCGCCAAAGAACGGAACAAGATGGGCGACTAAGGTGTAATGCCTGGAGGATTGAGCTGAGTGTTTGTTGTTGGTCAGGACGTAAGTCTTGTACCACTTCTCTGAGAATCCGCGGAAGGTCGGATCAGGTGGACTTCGATCTTCTGATTGACCGTCTATAGGTTCTCCTCGTGTGACCCTCTGGCGTAGGAGTAGCTCGTACGCTTTCGCTCCGGTTTGAGTATTTTCCGGACTTCGCTTGCGATGCCGTATCCCTTCAGACCGGAAATCCACCCACCAGGAGTTGCGAATTTTTCGTGTGCTCATGTCATTATTATCTCCTTTCGTGCATGACTGATTCCATACGACCGCGTGTGATGTACTGCTCGAGATCTTTCAGCGCGAACCGAAGACTGCCGCTCACCCGGTAGAAAGGGAGGGCCCTTGTTTCAACCAGGCGGTAAATGCTCGCTTTTGACAGGCGCAACATGCTTGCCGCCTCGTCAGGTGTGAGCAACGCTAAACGAGCCTCCGGTTCTTTCATCGGGGTGTGTGAATCAGCCTGCATAATGAATTGTCAAAGGGCAACACTGGGGGCCCCGCCCAAGGCGGGACGCAGGCAGGACCATTTTACCACCCCCGTGGGGAAGGTAAAGTGTGATTTTGTAACGTGAGGTAGGCATAGGCTTTGAGATTCTAATCTTAGTTTTATCCAGCTCCGTCTGTCTGCATAGACGGGATTTTTTCACTACTTCATCAACAGGATTTCCACAAGCGTTTTCCACAGCCTTTTTTGTACTAAAGCTCAATAAAATCCGGCGGTGATAGCATATCGGGTCTATCTCGGTTTGTCGGATTCGACACATTCTCCCGTCTTTCTGTGGCCCAGAGACAGGACTATCTTGAAAAGCATGGAGGGTCACATCGCATACAAACAAATCCCAAATCGGCTCCGCAAGTGTCGAATTGCGCGAAACCTGAAACCAGGGGTTGTGGCTGAAATAATGGGTCTCAAGTACACGAGCCAAATCTCCCAGTGGGAGACAGGCGCTTCTCTACCCACACTCGTAAATGCGTTCAAACTCGCAGGCGTGTACAAGGTCTTTGTGGAGGATCTCTTTTTCGATCTCATGCACAAGACCAGAGAGGAGATCACGGCACGGGCTCAAACTGTGGACGAGCACAGGGAACAAGAGGCTCAGTTGATATCCACAGCCGGGAGTGAGTATTTGACGAGCTAGGAAAGCTGTTTGCCGGAACAGGACAAACGACGGACCCAAGTCTGTGGAAAACAGCTCGTCTACGCGCAACGATCGTAATCGTTACTAAATATATTTTATGCGAATACGAGTACGTAATCGTATTCGAACGAACGACAATCCTATGACACATGAAACCGATTCACAACTGATCGCAGAAGAACTTGCTCTCGCCTTGGGTGACCGGGAGAACCAATCATTGTACGAGTACTATGCTCGCACGTACCCGGAAACTGTCTTGAGAAAACTCCTTGCCAGCGTGCTTAAGGTTCCGAACGAACGGATCAAGAAAAGCCGGGGCGCACTCTTCACCTATCTATTAAAACAATATGCCAACAGCAGGCACAACCTCGATCGGAATTAACCTCGAGCGGAGCCCGGCAAGGGCTAAGACAGCTCATGCCTAATCTTGCCGGGTCCTGGTGCTCTGATCCCAGCGCT
>JAUSGV010000029.1 GCA_030648675.1 Dehalococcoidales bacterium | reverse complement strand
TGCCGGTCTTCCCGCTGCATACATGGCTGCCTGATGCACATACCGACGCCCCAACCGCCGGCAGCGTGATGCTGGCCGGTTCTCTTATCAAAATGGGCGGATACGGCATGATCCGGCTTTGCGTCAGCCTGTTCCCTGACGCTGCCAGGACTTATGCCCCGCTGATCATCGTATTGGCCGTGATCAGCGTTATATACGGAGCGGCGCTTACACTGCGGCAGAACGACCTCAAGAGGATGATCGCCTACAGCAGCGTCAGCCACATGGGTTACGTCCTTCTCGGCATCTTTGCCCTCGGGGAGAAAAGCATGACGGGGGCGATGATCTACATGGTCAGCCACGGCCTGCTCACCGGCCTTTTGTTTGCCTGTGCGGGTTTGACCATCCACAACGTCCATGAACGCAAATTTGAAAATCTCGGCGGCCTCGCCAAACAAATGCCGTTCCTTGCGGTCGCCTTCTCTATTGCCGGGTTCGGCTCATTCGGTTTTCCGTCTACCGTCGGTTTCGTGGCCGAATACACAACGTTCATCGGCAGTTACGTAAGCGGAATAGTAAACGGGATTCAACTGGCGACAATACTGGCGATAGCCGGCGTTATATTATCCGCGGTTTACATACTCTGGATGCTGCAGAGATTATTCTTCGGGCCGGTCAAGGAACAGTTCAATAACGTGAAGGACGCGGATAGAGTAGAAAAAGCCGCCTTGTATGGTTTTATAGGCCTTATTTTCCTGTTCGGCCTTTTCCCCTCGATCCTGACCAGCGTTATCCAGGGGGGCATTTCGCCGATAGTAAAATCACTGGGCGGTTAATAATCAGGAGTTAGACTTGAATCTATTTTTGCCGGAACTAAGTTTAGCCGCGTTCGCGATACTGGTCATACTTGTCGATCTGTTTGTCCGGAGAAAGAGCATTCTGGCCGGCATAAGCGTGGCGGGGCTTGTTGTCACGGCTATTTTTACCCTGACCATGTGGGGCGGAGAAGCTCAGTCGATCTTCAACAACAATCTGGCAGTCGACAACTTTGCCCTCGTGTTCAAGCTGCTTTTTGCCGGAATCGCCATCCTGGTAATTCTCGCTTCAATGGATTACGTCGGCAAGATGTCGCGTTTTCAGGGTGAATACTTCGCTCTGATATTGCTGTCTACTCTCGGCATGATGCTTATGGCATCGGCTACGGACCTTATCACCATCTACGTCTCCATAGAGCTGGTCGTGCTGCCGATATGCGCTTTGGTAGCTCTGTTGAAAGACCAGAAATCTACTGAAGCCGGCCTGAAGTATGTGCTCTTAAGCGCCACGATTTCGGCGGTTTTACTCTTCGGTATGGCACTGGTTTTCGGCGTCACCGGCAAGACCCAAATCAGTGAAATCGCCGACGCAATATCAGGTTTGAACCTGGTCAATGCTGCGGCCAATCCGGCTTTGATCGCCGGCATCGTATTGATAATTGCCGGTTTCGGATTCAAGATCGCGACGGTTCCGTTCCACATGTGGGTGCCCGATGTTTACGAAGGGGCGCCGACACCGATCACCGCCTATCTTTCGGTAGCCAGCAAAGCCGCCGGCTTTGCTGTGATCATCCGCGTTTTTTCGACAGCTTTCGGCAACCCCGCCTGGTTGTCCTCTAACTGGGGCGTGACCTTCGCTATCCTGGCAGCAATTACCATGACGGTGGGAAATGTGCTGGCTATTCCCCAGACCAACGTAAAGCGTATGCTGGGCTACTCCAGCATCGCCCAGGCCGGTTACATCATGGTCGGACTGGCAACTATCGGCATTGCACCTGAAGCCGCCATTTCCGGACAAAGTTCGCTGGTCTTCTTTCTGGTCAGTTACGCTCTGACAAATCTGGGAGCCTTCATCGCCATCATCGCTATTTCGAACAAGGTGAATAGCGACGATATTAAAGATTTTTCGGGCATGCTCAAGCGAGCTCCGGTCCTTGCCCTGGCATTAACCATCTGTCTTATTTCGCTGATCGGCATGCCGCCGGCAGCCGGCTTCATGGCTAAATTCTATATCTTTAGTGCCGGTGTCAGTTCGGGACTGATGTGGCTGATCATCATCGCCCTGGTCAACACCGCCATTTCGGCGTATTACTATCTGCGAGTAGTAAAGGTGATGTGGTTCGGCGAACCGGCTTCAGCGGAAGGCGTTTATTCTTCGACGGCGTTGCGAATTGCCTTACTAATTGCCTGCTTTGGCGTACTGCTGCTGGGTATTTTCCCCGGCATTATCATGAACGTGACGGAAGCGGCGACCAGCCTGTTCGTTTTGAAATAGATAAAAGATAAAAGAGCAAAGATAAAAGATTCATGATTTAAGATAATCAATAACTATCAATACTCGTGGATTCCCCGCCTTCGCGGGGAATGACAGATGCAACAGGGCTGCTTTTTCTTGATATTAAAGGATGTGATTCTGAGAAGTGACCTGCTCGCCGTACAAGACTTTGGCAGGCGAGAGTCTTCCTGCCCGCCGTCCCTTGGTGACTCCGGCAGGCGGGTGGCAGGCGAGAACGACGAAGAATCTGAGTACTGAGGGGTTAAATACACGTTCCTTCCACCACCCCCAGACCCTTCCCCTTCGATACCTCAGGGCTGAAGGCTCACACACGCAGGGTGACAAAAAGAGAACACTTTTGATACAAGGCCATCAAGGGCGAGGAAAATGTTTGGACTCGCAAAGACACGTAGTAATTATGATTTATGGGGATGGCTGTGGCACCTTATAACACAGGCAAGATGCCCCGTTATCGGAGTATAGGGCAGGCTCTGTGCCACCATAGACGACAACAATGGATTGGATTCCGGACAAAATCCGAAGCACGAAGCACGAAATCCGAAACAAATTCGAAATCCGAATGACCGAAATTACAAATTTAATATAGATTGCTCCCGCCTGCCGAAGTCACCAAGGGACGGCGGGCAGGTCGGTTCAGCTCGATGCTGAAACTCGCAATGACAGTTGTTGAGGTTGAGCGGGGATAGCAAAGGCAACGGGTCTATTTCTTTTGATTTCGTAGCGGATATGGTTTTTGTAAACTTGGCGTAAAATATTCTTCGTCATGGGAGCCTCGGCACTCAAGAAGCGCGGGACAGAGTCTGGGTACCTAACAGCTACGACTTTGCCTCGACACACGGCACACCATTTTGCATTTCTGAAGCGATTCGCCCATGGGCAAAGTGGACAATGCGGTCGGCTATTTGAGCCACCTCCGGGTCGTGGGTTACCATGACGATAGTATGACCGTCATTATGAAGCTTGCGCAGGAGTTCTACTACTATTTGCTCGTTGGCTTCATCCAGATTACCGGTGGGTTCATCTGCCAGAATGCGTCTAGGGTAATTAATCAGCGCCCGGGCGATGCACACACGCTGCTGTTCGCCACCGGAAAGCTGGCTGGGCAGGTGGTAAGCACGGCTGCCTAACCCGACACTAGTC
>JAUSGV010000025.1 GCA_030648675.1 Dehalococcoidales bacterium | reverse complement strand
CTTTTAAATTGCTAAGTATCGCCGGTGCTTACTGGCGGGGCGACGAACACAACCAGATGCTGCAGCGAATATACGGCACCGCGTTCGCGACGGCCAAAGAATTAGAGGAACACCTGGCGAAATTAGAAGAGGCCAAAAAACGCGACCACCGCAAGCTGGGCAAAGACCTGGAAATATTTATTTTTGATGACGAGGTGGGGCCCGGTCTTCCGCTGTGGCTGCCTAACGGTGCCGCTATGATTGAGCAAATTGAAAAACTCGCCATGGAGACCGAGTTTCAGCACGGTTACGTGAGAGTCAAAACGCCACACATTTCCAAAGAGGATCTCTTCTTACACAGCGGACATCTCCCCTATTATGCCGAAAGTATGTACCCGCCGATGGAATTGGAAGGAGTCCGCTACTACATTAAACCCATGAACTGTCCGATGCACCACAAGATATACGGCTCCAAACCCCGCAGTTATCGCGATCTTCCCTTACGTCTCGCCGAATATGGCACCTGCTACCGCTACGAGAAATCGGGGGAACTCTTCGGGTTGATGCGGGTGCGTTCCATGCAGATGAATGACTCCCATATCTACTGTTCGGAAAAACAGTTCGAAGAGGAATTCGCCGGCGTTGTTAATTTGTACCTGGAGTATTTCAAGCTGTTCGATATCAAGGAATACTCAATGCGTCTGAGCACTCATTCCCAGGCTGGACTGGGGAAGAAGTACGTAAATAATCCCGAACTTTGGTTGAAAACAGAAAACATGGTACGCCAGGCAATGGAGCATCATCACATTCCCTATTACGAAGTCGCTGACGAAGCGGCATTCTACGGCCCGAAGATAGATGTTCAAATCAAGAGCATTATCGGCCGGGAGTTTACGTTAGCCACAAATCAAGTTGACTTCGCCCAGCCAGAGCGTTTCAACCTTACCTATATAAATGACGAAGGGAAAGAAGAGCGTCCCCTTATCATTCACCGTGCCCCACTCGGCACACACGAACGCCTCATCGGTTTTCTTCTGGAACATTACGGCGGTGCCTTCCCGGTATGGCTTTCACCAACCCAGGTGACGGTTATCCCCATTGCGGACCGCCACTTAGACCACTGCCGAATACTGGAAGCTGAGTTAAAAAGCGAGGGAATCAGGGTTAAACTCGACGCCCGTTCCGAAGGTATGGGCCATAAAATCCGCCAGGCACAATTAGAAAAGGTACCCTGTATGCTCGTAGTTGGTGATAAGGAAATAGAAGCCTCTGTGGTTTCCGTCCGCCTGCGCAACGGCGAGCAGGTACCTCCCCAGCCCTTTGCTGACTTTAAAAAGAGACTGAAGGAAATCATCGCCACCAGGTCGGGCGACCTTAAATAAAATGCAGGCAATTGATAAGCAAGCGTCCCACACCATGTCATTGCGGGCGCGTCCCCGATTAATCGGGGAGCCGACCTGCCCGCCGCTCCTTCGGAGCTTTGGCAGGCGGGAGCAATCCGGGCGGGGCAATTGATTAGTCAAGCTGGTATATGATATATTTTTGTGTTGCGACCATAAGCGCGCAATGGAGGTAAGGTAGCAAATAGTTAGGAAACAGCGTGTAAACGAAGAAATCCGGGCTCGTGAAGTGAGGCTGGTTGGAGAAAATGGCGAGCAACTCGGGGTGATGCCACTGTACCAGGCACGAGAGGTCGCCAAGACCCACGGACTCGATCTGGTGGAAGTTGCCGCGACATCCGTACCTCCGGTGTGCCGTCTCCTTGATTACGGCAAATTCAAGTACGAACAAGCCAAGAAGGACCGTGAGGCCAGGAAGAATCAGAGGATAGCCCAGGTCAGAGAAATCCGGTTGCGTCCCAGTATCGGGGCACACGATCTAGCCGCCAAAACCAGGGTAATCGAGAAATTGCTCGACGACGGCGATAAAGTAAGAGTAGTAATAATGTTCCGGGGACGTGAAATAACGCATCCGGACCTTGGCTTGAAATTAGAGCAGGTGGTAGCGGAATCGCTCAAAGGACACGCCGTAGTCGAAGAGAATTGCGCGATGGAGGGGAGGAGGATGGTTATGGTACTCGCCCCGGTGGCTGCCCCGAAAGTCAAGAAAGTAAAGGAACCGGAAGCAACGAAAAAGGAAGAGGTCAATAAAGAAGCTTAAATGCCAAAACTAAAAACTCATAAAGGGGCACAGAAACGCTTTAGTATCACCGGAACCGGCAAGATAATGCGGACGAAGGTAGGTAAAAGCCATCTGCGTGTCAACAAGTCGAAGAGAGCGAAAAGCCGGTTCGACGAAATGCTGCCGCTCAGCCCCAAAGATACCAAGCGAATCAAGCGACTTATCCCTTACGGAGTTTAATAAAGGAGAACTACCTTGCCTAGAGTTAAAACAGGTGTACCCAGTCATGCCCGTCATAAGAAAGTCCTTGCCTTAACGGCAGGTCATCGCGCCAGCCGGCACAAACTATACAAGCGTGCCCATGAATCGATGCTCCACGCCCTTAGCTACGCTTTCTTCCACCGCCGAGAACGGAAAGGAGATATGCGCCGCTTGTGGATCGCGCGCATCAGTGCTCTTAGCCGCACCAACGGTGTGGCTTATGCTCAACTCATGAACGGCTTGAAAAAAGCTGGTATCGACATCAACAGAAAGATGCTTGCCGACATGGCCGTCAGGGAGCCGCAAAACTTCGCCGCCCTCGTGGAAATGAGCAAAGGTAAAGATCAAGATTAAAATAATCCTGCTCCAGTCAATCCGGCGAATTCTCCCCTCACAAATTGGAGCCTTGGTGTCAGAAACTATTTAACATTTTGTCATTCCGTACTTGATACGGAATCCAGAAATAGCACGTGTTCGACCTTACCTGGATTCCGGCTTTCGCCGGAATGACATTTTTTTGTGCAAGCGGAATAGTGCATAACAAAGAAATACTTCCGGTAAGAGAGTAAAATGCTACCAAAGCTTGAGGACTTACGGACAAACGCACTTCAGGAACTGGCCGGCGCAAACGACGTTAAACTGTTAGAAGCCTGGCGGGTTAAGTATCTGGGACGCAGTAGCGAATTAACCGCGGTGCTGCGCGGCCTTGCTGCCTTACCTCTTGAGGAAAAGAAGACCGTCGGCGGCCGCGCCAACGAGATCAAAACTATCATGGCAGACAGTTTCGCCCAAAAAGAAATCGAGGTGAAACGGGCCAGACTGGACGCTTCTTCCGGAGAGGCCGTCGATATTACCCTGCCCGGGCGGCCGTTACCTGGCGGGCATATTCACCCCCTCACTCAGACTATCGACGAAATGTGCGATATTTTCACCTCGTTCGGTTTCCAGGTAAAGACCGGGCCTGAGGTAGAGTGGGACTACTACAATTTCGAGGCGTTGAACATCCCTCAAGAGCATCCAGCGCGCGACAGCATGTCGACCTATTGGGTAGATGCTCCAGCGTCCGACAAGCAGCGCTCCATGCTGCTCCGCACCCACACGACCTCGGTAACCGCCCGCATCGTGGAGAGCATGAAACCTCCAATCCGGACAATAGAACCGGGCCGGGTTTTCCGCTATGAAGCCAGCGACGCCACCCACGTGCCGATGTTTCACCAGATCGACGGTATTGCCGTGGACAAGGGCATTACGATGGCCGATTTGAAAGGGACCCTCTATGAATTCGCCCGCCGGTTTTTCGGCGGGGACAGGAAGGTCCGTTTCCGAACCGACTTCTTCCCCTTCGTCGAACCGGGTGTAGAGATGGCTATCGAGTGCGCCGTCTGCCGCGGCAAAGGCTGCCGCCTGTGCAGCGACAGCGGGTGGATAGAGATCCTCGGCGCGGGAATGACTCATCCCCGCGTCCTGGAAAGAGGGGGAATCGACCCCACAGAATATTCCAGTTTCGCTTTCGGCATCGGTATCGACCGGCTGCCGATGCTGCGTTACGGAATCGATGACGTCAGGCTGTTCTACGGCAGCGACATACGGTTCTTGCGCCAGTTCTAATTATCTGTGCGACATCTACGGCCCGCGACATCGTCCGAAGAGGTGAAATAGAATGAGAAAACTGATACTTGTTCCGATTATCGCCGTCCTCGCTGTCAGCATCGCCGCGAATTCAGTGCTGCTGATGCAGCAAAACAGCAAGTTCG
>JAUSGV010000016.1 GCA_030648675.1 Dehalococcoidales bacterium | reverse complement strand
ACTTCTTCTTCCAGCTTCTTGTTAAGCACTCTCAGGTCAATCCCCATCGGGCAAGCCCGCTCACAGGCACCACAGCTGACGCAGCGGCCGGCCAAATGGAGAGCCCGAACCATGTGAAAAAACTGGGTATCGGTTTCGTTGACGGTCTTACCGATCCACTGCGGCTTGGTGCTGTCTACAAAGCACTCGCGGCAGTAGCAAAAGGGACAGGAATTACGGCAGGCATAACAGCGAATACACCTGCTCAATTCGCCGGTGATATACTCCCACCTTTCCTCGGTGCCTTTTTTGCCGAATTCCTTTACCGCGGCGTATGGGTCAGAGTTTTCATTCTCTTTGACCTTGTCTCCAATGAGAAAGTCGTAAATTACCGGGTTGGGATGCTGACAGGTCTTGCAAGTCTCATCCAGGAGTCCGGAATTACGGTCGGTCATGCCCTCACAGGGAACGCCCAGAATTACCAGTTTCTCCCTGTCCACCTGCTTTTCCTGAATCAAGCCGACTATAGCCCGGCTGCCGCAGCCGTTGGCAATAATGCCGACGACTTTTTCCTTCCTACCGGGCAGGTATTTAGCCAGATTGTTTTCACAGTTGGAATTCCATACCAGCTTCTCCACGTCCGCAGGCTTGCGGATGAAACAAGGCGAACTGCGGGAAGGAAGGGTACCGTTCTCAAAGCCGATAATCAGATCGACTTTGCCTTCTTCCAGCAGTTTTTTAGCGGTCTCTCTTATAGCCGATATGGTATCGCTCATTTTTACCGTTTCACTTTTACGAGCTTCTGCCTCGGCCCCAGGGCCTTCACACTCTGGGTGACCTGCTTCACGACGTCGGCAAATTTTATACTTTCGGATGCTGAAACCCAGGAGAACTGAACCCTTCCCGGCTCCACTCCCATATAATTCAGTAAGCTGTTCATCAAAGTAAACTTTCTCCGCGCGAAGTAGTTACCGCTAAGGTAGTGGCAATCACCAGGATGACAGCCAGAGATCAGAATACCATCGGCCCCCTGCCGCAGTGCTCTCATGATGAAAAGCGGGTTTACCCGGCCGGAACAGGGAACGCGGATAATCCGGATATTCGGCGGGTACTGGATACGAGATACCCCTGCCAGATCTGCCCCGGCATAACTGCACCAGTTGCAGAGAAAGGCAACGATCTTAGGCTCCCACGTATTTTTTACTTCTTCCATAACTACCCCGATAACCTAAAGTGCGTCAACCATTTCTAAAATTTCAATATTGCTGAATCCCTTGACGTCGACAGCACCACCGTTGCAGGTAGCGGCGCAGAGCCCGCAGCCTTTACAGGAAGCCTCGGTGACCACGGCCACTTTACGCTTCAACCGCTCGTTAAATTCCAGCTTAATGGCGCTATACGAGCAAACCATAGTGCACAAGCCACAGCCGTTGCACTTGTTGATATCAACACAGGATACTGCCCCACCGGCACGAAGCGATTTTTTCGACAGCGTGGTGCAAGCCCGAGCGACGGCGGCGTTGGCCTGAGTCACGGATTCCGAAATGGACTTCGGACTATGGGCCAGACCGCACATATAGAAACCCTCGCCGGCAAAATCGACCGGACGGAGTTTGATATGGGCTTCCATGAAGTAGCCGTTTTCATCAAGCGTCGCCTTAAAAAGCTGGGACACGGACTTGTTGTCGCGCGGCGGTAATGTCGCGGCCGCGAGAGCAACGAAATCGGCGTCGATGGATACTTTCTCGCCCAGCGAGAGCTCGGTGACCTCCACCTTCAGCTTATCGCCATTAGCAGTAACCAGCGGCTTACCTTCCGGCTCGTAGCGGATGAAATTGACGCCCTTTTCCCGGGCTTTGCGGTAATAGTCCTCCGCCAGCCCGTAGGTACGGATGTCGCGGTAGAGGACGAAGATATTCATTTCCGGGGAAAATTCCTTCAGTTTCAAGGCCAGCTTGACAGACTGGCTGCAACAAACGCGGCTGCAATAGTTGCGGCCTTTTTCCCTGGAACCGACGCACTGCACCAGCACGATGTTCTTCGCCGCCAGCAGTTTGGCATCTTTGTTGGCTATTTTGCCTTCCAGCTCCAGCAGCGTCATCACGCGCGGGTCTTTCCCGTAAAGATATTCTCCGGGTTGATATTCTTCGCCGCCGATGGCGATGATTCCGGCACCGTGCTTGATTTCTTCCGTCTCGCCGGCGGCGTTCTTGATCCTGGTTACAAAGTTCCCGACATAGCCGGAGGTATCGAAAGCCGTCGAACCGGTGTGAACATGGATAAGCGGATTATTGGCGATCTTCGCGGTAAGGTCCTGTAAAAATCCCTGGACGTCCTCGCCGGCAAGGGTGAAATGAAGACGTCGGGCGATACCGCCGAGTTCCTTCTCTTTCTCGATGAGGTGGACCTCGAAGTTCTGCAAGGCCATACCCAAAGCAGCCTGCATGCCGGAGACACCGCCACCCACCACGAGAGCCATGGGGTTGACGCCGACGGACGACTCTTTCAAGGCTTCACCGACACGGGCCCGGGACACGGCTTGCCGTGTCAGGTCTTTCGATTTGTCTGTCGCGGCCTTTTTCTCCTGCTGATGTACCCAGGAACACTGGTCACGAATATTGGTCATAGTAAACAGGTAGCGGTTCAAGCCCGCTTCCTTGATGGTTTCCTGGAAAAGCGGCTCGTGGGTGCGCGGGGTACAGGAAGAGATAACGACGCGGTTCAGGCCGTTCTTCTGAATGACCTGCTTGAGATGCTCCTGTGCGTCGGAGGCACAGGCATAAATGTTTTCTTCGGCGTGGACGACGTTAGGCAGTGTTTTAGAGTATGCCACGACTTCGGGAACGTTGACGATGCTGCCGATATTCGTCCCGCAATGGCAGACAAAAACGCCGATGCGGGGCGGTTCGCCGGAGACGTCGCGCTCGGCCGGATAAGTTTTTTCTTTGACCATGCTACCGCGGTTAGAGGTAAGCAGGGCAGCGGCACCTGCCGCTGCCGCACTCGCCTGCATCACGGTTTCCGGGATGTCCTTCGGTCCCTGGAATACGCCGCAGGCGAAAACTCCGGCGCGTGAGGTCACGGTTGAATCGTATTCATCGGTCCGGCAGAACCCGTAATGATCCAGGCTCAGTCCCAAGCGGGTAGCTAACTGCCGTATCTTTTCCGGAACGCGGAGGCCGACGGACAGCACAACCATGTCGTACTCCTCCTCTTTGACGCCGTCGGGAGTCACGAAATTGAGGAGGAGGTTGTGGGTCTGCGGGTTCTCTCTCACGCCGGAGATCATGCTCTTGATAAAATGCACGCCCGACTTTTTAGCGTTCTCATAATAAGCTTCGAAGCCTTTGCCATAGGCGCGGATGTCGTTGTAAAAGATAGTCAGGTCCAGACCGGGCTGATGGTCGCGGGCGATGACGGCTTCCTTGACGGCG
>JAUSGV010000007.1 GCA_030648675.1 Dehalococcoidales bacterium | reverse complement strand
AGGCCAGGGGAAGTATCCTTTTCGATGCCGGTATATCGGATTATCTGCCGACCGAAGACATTACCATACATTGTGAAACGATATCGTGGAAATTGATCAAAGCAAAGCCGGCAAAGTAAAGTACCCCACAGCAAGCTGTGGGGCATTACGGGAAAAGGAGCCACCCCATCCCAGGATACGGACGGGGCCGCTTTCCTCCCGCCAGCAAGCTGACGGGTATCCAGCGGAGATTTTTATGAAGACTACAGGTATAATCCTTGCCGGCGGAAAGAGCACGAGGTTAGGCCGAAACAAGGCACTGGAACCGGTGTTAGGCAAAAGATTGGTCCAATACGTATACGATTGTTTGAAACCATTGGCGGATCAAGTATTCATCGTTACTTCCAAAGACATGGCAGCTTTACCGTATCCTGAAGGAGCCGCCGTTTTAACCGATATTTATCCGGATAAAGGTCCTCTATCCGGCATATACACCGGGCTCGCGTCCGCAAAGCACGAATATAATATCGTCGTCGGCTGCGACATGCCTTTTTTGAACGAAAAGCTGTTGCGGCATATGGTTGGAGAGTGCCGTGGCTTCGATGCCGTTGTCCCTCGACCAAGTCCATCAACAATGGAACCTCTGCACGCTGTTTATTCCAGGAGTTGCCTCGACAGGATGAAATCGCAACTTGAAAAGGAGCGGCTAAAGACTCTGGCGTTTTTTGAACAAATAAACGTTAAATATATTAGCATGCAAGAATGCCGGACATTCGATCCCGAACTGATGTCTTTTATCAATATCAATAACCAGGCCGACCTGGATAAATCGATAGCGTTAGCCCGGCACGCAGCGAAGGAGGAAGTATGCTAAAAGCAATTCGCCTGGGAGTTTTGGCTTTACTGCTGATTGTTGCCGGCTGTTCTTCCGGCTTCACCACCCAGAAAGAAAAACCGGCACCTGATTTTCAGTTAAAAACCCTCGACGGGCAGGTCGTCACGCTAAGCCAATTCCGCGGGAAGCCGGTATTGCTAAATTTCTGGGCGAGCTGGTGCGGTCCTTGCCGCGAGGAGATGCCTTATCTTCAGCAAATATACAACAAATATAAAGACAGGGGGCTGGTATTCTATGCCATAGATATCGGCGAAAGCCCGGAAACAATAAACAACTTCTTTAAGGAAAATAGCCTTTCCATGCCGGTACTTCTCGATGCCGATAAGTCGGTCGGCCAGTCTTATGGGATCACCGGCATTCCGGAAACATTTCTTATCGACAAAAATGGTATAATTCGCAAAAAGCAAATCGGTGCTTACCCCAATTCTGAAGCAATCGAAAACGACCTCAAACTTATCATGCCGTGACTTTCCCGGAGAATATATAATATGACCGATATTTTGAATGAAGCGTATGGCATAGTGCAGCTGTCCGGTATTTATCGACCGGTTGCGCCGCAGTCCGGAACTGGCACAGCGTATAAAGGAATTGATGCGCAACTGGGGAAAACAAGAGGAGACTAAATGACCGAAGAATCTGAAGTCAAGCAGAAACAACTCGCCCGGCTGGCCGAGAGGCGGCAAACCGCCGCCGCAATGGGCGGCGCCGCGCGGGTTGAAGCTCAGAAAAAGCGCGGTAAGCTTACCGCTCGTGAGAGAATAAATCTTTTGCTCGACCCCGACTCATTCCACGAGATCGGAATGTTCGCCAAGAACCGGAATACCGCCTACGGCGACATTCCTGCCGACGGCGTTATTACCGGTTACGGCAAGATAAACGGGCGGAAAGTATACGTATTTTCCCAGGACTTTACCTGCATGGGCGGGTCATTGTCCGAGACGCACGCCAATAAGATTTGCCAGGTATTGGACGCCGCCACCAGAAATTTGTGTCCGGTAATCGGCATCAATGATTCCGGCGGCGCCCGTATCCAGGACGGGGTCGATGCCCTTTCCGGCTACGGGCGTATATTCTTACGAAACACGGCTGCTTCCGGAGTAATTCCCCAGATATCGGCAATAGTCGGTCCGACTGCCGGCGGGGCGGTATATTCGCCGGCGTTGATGGATTTTACCTTCATGGTAAAGAACACCAGTTTTACGTATATTACCGGCCCGCGCGTCGTCGAAGCGGTAACCAGGGAAAAAGTAACTGATGAAGACCTGGGCGGTGCAACGGCCGCTCACAAAAAAGCCGGAGTGGTCTGCCGCACCGAAGAAAACGAAGAAGAATGTTTTCAGAGCATCCGCGGCCTGTTCAGCTACCTGCCTTCGAATAATCGCGGCGAACGGCCGTACAACAACTGGGGAGACGCCGCCGACAGGAAAGAACCAGGGCTTTTTGATCTTGTACCGGCGAATCCCAGTAAACCATACAGCATGTTACCTATCATCGAGAAGACATTCGACCAGCGCAAAGGAGAACAGAAGAACTATTTCGAATTGTTCCCCATGTTTGCGACTAATATATTTACCGGCTTTAGCTGGCTAAACGGCTTTTCTGTAGGTATCGTTGCCAATCAACCCAACTCCAAGGCGGGGTGTCTCGATATCGATGCCAGCGATAAAGCCTCGCGCTTTATCCGTTTCTGCGATGCCTTCAACATTCCGCTCATCAACCTCGTGGATGTTCCGGGATATTTGCCGGGAACTGCCCAGGAATGGGGCGGGGTTATCCGTCATGGTGCCAAGATGCTTTACGCCTACGCCGAAGCGACTGTACCCAAGATAACGGTTATAATCCGGAAAGCCTACGGCGGGTCGTATCTTGGCATGTGCAGCAAGGATCTCGGAGCTGATGCGGTATTCGCCTGGCCCAGCGCCGAGCTGGCCGTTATGGGTGCCGAAGGAGCAGCCCCTATCATTTTCCGCAAAGACCTGGAAAAAGCGGCCGAGCCGGACAAGTTGCTTCAGGAAAAGATAAAAGAGTACCGCGAGGAATTTGCCAATCCCTACCGCGGTGCCGAACATCTTCATATCGATGACGTCATCGATCCGGCGGATACGCGTGTCAAACTCATTACCGCCCTGGAAATGGCGTTCAACAAATCGGAACTTATTCCCTGGAAAAAACACGGCGTCGGACCTACGTAAAGGCCTAACTTGCTGTATATTCTCTGGGGACCGGACGACTATACGCTTTCGCAGGCTCTCAATGAGCTGAAGAAGGAAGCCGACACGGCCTCGCCATTTTCCGCGGGTATCACGACTTTGGAAGGGCATCAAACCAGCCCCGACCAGGTACGCAGCGTGTGTGCCACGGCTCCTTTCTTTTCCGGTAAGCGCCTGGTCGTTATTTACGGCTTGATGGAAAGATACGAGCCGAAGGGAAAACAGGGGCGGCCGCGTAAAACCAATCAGGAGAAGCGGGAAGAAGAATACAAATCGTTTGCCGCCGTTTTCGAAAATATACCCGAAAGCACCATTGTCGCGCTGGTAGAAGGCCCCCTCTCGGGAAATAATCCGCTATTCAAAGAACTCGGGGGGAAAGCGGTCGTGAAGTCTTATCCGCCGCTTAAAGACGCCCAATTGCGTTTGTGGATTCAGAAGCGCATAAAAGACCTTAACGGCAGTATTTCGACGCAGGCCGTCGACTCATTGGTTAAGCTCGTCGGCAGCAATCTTTGGGTCATGAATAATGAGATAGAAAAACTGGTACTGTTCGCGTCTGACCGCCGCATAGGGGACAGCGATGTTAAAACGCTTGTAAGCCAGACTGAGCAGTCTGACGTTTTTGCTATGGTTGATGCCATCCTGGAACTCAAGGCGGACGTCGCATCCCAAAGACTGCAGAGCCTGTTGCGCCGGGGATCGGCGCCGACTTACCTGCTTTTCATGTTATGCCGCCAGATACGCCTTATCGTACGGGCACGGGAACTGAAAAAGCAGGGAACTTCCGAAGGGGAGATTCAGACCAGGCTCGGCGTAACTTCGAGTTTCGTTATCCGCAAGACGCTGGAGCAATCCAGCCGTTATTCTCTTGCCCGTCTGCGCGAAGTTTACCGGCAGCTACTGGTGTCGGACCTATGGATAAAAACCGGGACTTACGATGGTGAGTTGGCAGTCACGATACTTATTTCCGAACTCTGCCGAAAACATTAACTACAGACTGCTGATTTTTTAGTGGTTACCCTCTGTTTAGTGGTTACCCTCTTGTCAACTAAATGGACTTCATGTATACTGAGGGCGTTTTTAACTTTGGCTGGGAGGCGGAAATTATGGATCAAATAAACTTTCCTAAGTGTCAAAAATGCAAAGGTGGGGAGCTCGTTCCCCTTTCTGACTTTGGCAGCCAGGGAGCTAACATCCATTACAAGGCGTGGGTTTGTACCAATCCCGAATGCGGGTTCAATCTCAAAATCAGAAACGGTGACGTTTATGTCGACGAACCGATAATGAGCGGAGTACTCCACACCAGCAACCGCTCTCGCTAAAGATTCCCTTTTTCTCCGGTCCGAAAGGATTAAAAGAGTGCGGTCTCACGCAGTTAAACTCGGGGAATTAGCGCTCGACTTCCTATTTCCGAAATGGTGCGTCGGCTGCGGAACACGTGGCGACTTCATTTGTGCTGACTGTACCCGTCATCTCGCCCGCATTCATGGACCGTTGTGTCCGCAGTGCGGACGACCGCAAACCAGCGATATACTCTGCCCGGCGTGTGTAAATTGGCCGGCAGCCATCGACGGCATCCGGGCGCCTTTCCGCTTCGAAGGCACCATTCGGCAGGCGGTATACGATCTCAAATATCACAATGTCAGGACGCTGGCTAAACCGTTGTCTGGTTTACTACACGGTTACCTGGCCGCACAATCGATACCTGCAGATGTTCTGGTGCCGGTGCCTCTCCACTCGAAACGATTGAAGGATAGGGGATATAATCAATCGGCGCTGTTGGCCGGAGATCTCGGCAAACTGACAGGGCTGCCGGTGGTGAATGATCGCCTCATCAGGGCAATATATACTTCGCCGCAGGCGAGGACGTCGTCTGTCGGTGAAAGACTTGATAATGTTGCCGGGGCTTTTGCCTGCAATAGTTCTGCATTTCGCGGACTCTCGGTGTTATTGATCGACGACGTCGCGACTTCGGGAGCAACACTGAATGCAGCGGCAACAGCCTTGAAATCCGCGGGTGCGATTACGGTGTGGGGTTTGGCCCTCGCCAAAGAGATATAAAATA
>JAUSGV010000005.1 GCA_030648675.1 Dehalococcoidales bacterium | reverse complement strand
AGCAATAACCGACATCGGCTGGCAAGGTTTAAGTATGGCGTTCGTGTTCGTAACCCTGGCGACGGCAATATATTCCGTGGAGAAGGTCGCATGGGTCAGCCCGCAGCCGTCTCTCCTGCTGACTTTGCTTCTTTCCGTACTCACCACGCTGGTTTTGACAAAAGTAAGGCTGCCGGCAATTGTCATACACGGTGCCATCTTACTAGTCGGTGCTGGCGTTTATATCTGGCAGTTTTCAGCTCTCGTTGCACCTCATTCATGGTGGCAAGCACTGCATACCAAGCCGAATGAGAGTTCCGTTTACTTTACATCGTTTCTAATTTGGGGGGCATGGTTACTCGGTTACATTTCCGGCTGGTTTATGCTGCAAAAAAGAAATGCCTGGGTAGCGATTTCCCTGAGTGTGGTTGTGATATTAATCAACCTAAATAATCTCCCTGCCCAAGAATACTATAAATTCTTCCCGATATATGTACTTGCCGCCGTCTTGCTTCTTGGGTATACACATATGACTAATCAAATTCGCCAACTCGAAAAGTGCGCCCGGGGGTACACAAAACGCGGCGCGATATATTATGCGAGCACGGTGATAGTTCTGAGCGTTCTGGTAGCAACCAGCTCCGCACTTCTCCCCAGCGTTAATTTGAATCCTGAAGCGGCGGTAAGCACTAAGATATCGTGGAATAACAGCCAGCAGCAGTGGTACAACATTTTAGCGGCAGTAGGGAATAAGCTCGACGTACCTCCCGTTGGGAGTCCGCAAAATACCCAAATACGGTTTGCGGATCCGCCGTCTGAAGACAAAACACTGCAATATTCGGTCAATACCGATGCGTCGCAGTACGTCCGGGTCAGGCGCTACGACAATTATCTTTCTACAGGGTGGACCAGCGCCAATACCGTTGATAGTGTATTCAACCCGCAAGAAGGAAACTTGACAACGAACCTGCTCAGAAGGAAAGAGGTGACCTACACGGTCACGAGCAAGGTAGAATCCAGCACTTTGCTGGTTACGGGTGAAATCAAATCCGCCAGCGTACCGGTATGGCTGCAAGCCATTCCGACGCAGGCTTCTACGGACCCAGACATCGTTTCGGTGCTGCCGCTGAGACTGTTGCTGCCCAATACGACCTATACCGTAACGTCCTGGGTTTCTGAGGCAACTCCGCAGGAATTGTTTCAGGCCGGAACTGACTACCCAGATTCGATAAAGGAAGGCTATATGCAACTGCCAACCACGCTGCCGGACCGATTAAAAGAATTAAGCTTACAGCTTACTGAACATGCACAAACCCCCTATGAAAAAGCAATCGAGATAAAGAATTTCCTGCAAAGGTTTACATACAACCTGGTGTTCAATAACCCACCAACCGGAGTTGATCCGGTGGATTATTTCGTGTTCGAAAAGAAAGCCGGCGATTGTACATATTTTGCCTCTGCAATGGCAGTGATGCTCAGGTCGGTTGGTGTGCCGGCGAGGATCAGCAGTGGGTATCGTCTTATGGAAAAGGATACAAAGGGACAATACCTCGTTCGGGCCCGGGATTATCACGCCAGGACGGAAGTGTATTTCCCGGAATACGGTTGGATAGAATTCGAGGTGACTCCGGGTCTGCCGGGATTATCCACCGGTATAGAAACTGTCAATTTTGGCGACAACGGAATGGTGGCGGCAGACAATTTGACCCATAACATCACGATGAACGCTACCGGGAAAGTAAAAGTTCACTATGTCAACTATGATGAATTTGGCAATTTGCTGGATGAGTTCGGAGACCCAATCTATCAAGACGCAATAAACCTCGGGGCTTTACCACCGAATTTGCAGCAGTCTCCATCGCTGAACGTTACCAGCAATGCGTCGCCTAACGCGACGGCGGGGGCAACGCAAAACCTTACCCCCACGCTGCCATCGGGTAACGTTACGGCGAACCAGTCGGCGAATACAACACACAACGCGTCGGCAAACGCGACGCTTCCCGCCTCGTCGAATACGTCGTCGAACACGTCTCCAAACACGACGCCGGTGCTTCCGCCCAAAGGAAATTCCGCGTCAAGCGAAACGCCCAATGCGGGGGTAGGGTTGCAGTACCCGCCTTTTCTGATCAAACTCGGGTTGATATCACTGGTAGGCTTTCTTATCGGACTGGTTCTAATAGTCATTTACCAGCTTTGGCTAAACCGGATCAAACGCAGCCACGACGCCGGCGGTGTCTATTCCAGGATGTGTATGTTAGCGTCGCTGAGCAAGTTTGGGCCGAAGGCTTTTGAAACTCCCTCGGAATACGGGCTCAGGCTGGCTGCGGTTTTTCCCGGACAAGAATCGGTTATAGATAACATTACGCAAATCTATGGGGAATCGCGATTCGGAAAACAGAAGGAGTTGCCTCCAGGCAGGCGAAAGGAACTGGAAAGATCGTGGTTCCAGTTGTATCCGGTTTTGATAAAGCGAATATTCCGCTTCTGAAGAAAAGGCGAATAACTATTTCATGGCGACCTGGACCCTTGTGGTAAAAGTTACCAGCTTTTTTCCGTCGGATGCGGTGCTCATATTAGCGGAGCCGGGCGGGAATCAAGCATAATCGCAAAACAGAGCAGCAAAAAGCCGAAGATCAATCAATTACCTAAATATTTGCGAGCAAGATCTACCAGGAAATCGGTTTTGAGCCGCAGGCTGGCTACATCGAGCTTTTCGTTTTTACCGTGTACGGATTGGGCGAGCGATTTATCCGTGTCCACCGTCATCATTGAGATGCCGTAGCAGGGAATACCGGCATCGCGAAAAAATCCTGAGTCAGTGCCGCCGGACGAAATAGAAGGAAGAACGGGAACGTTGCCCACGAATTGTTTAAGAGTTTTCGACATCAGGCGGTAGAACTCAGATTTCGATGTGGAAAATGTCGGTGCCCGGTACCGCAGTATTTCTATTTTCACATTGCCCGCAATGCGGTTAAGTTCCCGAATCACGTATTGCTCGTCCTGGCCTGGTAAAACCCGGATGTCGACATCTGCCTCGCAGCGATCGGGAATTATGTTGGTCTTCGAGCCGCCGCAGACCATATTTGGGGAGATGGTCATGCGCGTTATTGCCGAAAGGTAAGCGCCGAAGGTTTTATTACCCACGCCGTCAATAATGCGATCGATATTGGATTTGGTTGCCCGGTCTTTCAATCCGGCAAGCCGTGCAATTTCGCCCAGCATTACCTTTACTTCGGGAATCAGTACTGTATCAGAACGATATTCAGTCAGGGCTGTTAGGGCGGCTGCCATCTTCGTGACCGCGTTATCTCCGAGCAAGGGCAGGGATCCGTGTGCTGACACGCCTTCCGCTCTGAGTTTCAGCCAGCAGATGCCTTTTTCGCCAACCTGAATAAAATGGCTGACGCCGTCTCCGATGCAAGCCGGCTCTTCACCGCCTTCGTTAATCACGAAGTCGGCAGATATTTTTTCCTTGAAGTTGTCGACGAGATATTTAACCCCCATAGATCCGCCCACTTCTTCGTCGGCAGCGGCGGCAAAGATAAGCTTTCCGCCGAGTTTCCCGCTGCCGGCCAGGTTGATCATGGCTTGAGCCTCGGCGGCGGCCAGACCTTTGCAATCGAGTGCCCCCCGTCCGTGAACGAATCCCTTTTCAACCTTCCCGGAAAAGGGCAGGAAATCCCAGCCGTCGGAAACCGGCACGACGTCGGTATGGGACAGATATAGAAGCCTTTTATCGCCTTCTCCTATTTCGGCGATAAAACTGCCTCGTCCCGGTGCAGACTCGATAATCTCGTTTTTGATGCCGACGCTATCGAAAAGACCTTTCAGATACCGGGCAACGCCGGTTTCATTACCCGGCGGGTTTACCGACTCAATGCGTATCAGGTCGGATAGCAGCTTTTCGACTTCCAATATTCACCTCGCGCAATTTATACAGGAGATAGTCAAGCGTTGCAATGTTCACTTTAGATAGTGTGCAAATATTTGTCAACGTAAGAACGCGAGCTATTGGCACCGCCCGGGTAATGGTTGCGATGTGGCACAGCTATCATCAGCCTGCCATGCGTCCGGCACACTTATTTTCCCAGACCGCTGCCGCCCTGCCCGTTATTGTGATTGGCGGTGGAATCGACGAATTCCCCGGCCGCACCGTTCCCGGATTGAGCCACGATTACGCGGACAGGTTGCCTTTCAGCGTGATTAGAAACCTGTTAATCCGGGGCGACAATGGCACGGATAACGTATTGGACCGCACTAGTCTGGCCTCCGGGCGGCATGTCGGTTGCCGATTCCGGTCTTCCAAACGGGTCCGCATCGTACGGCCAGGGAGCGGAATATGAGCTTAAATCGGTTTTCCTGTCCGCCCGTATCCCGGTTGGATTTTCCAGATCGAATGCCAGGTGATAATATGAGCCAGCAGTAACCGGAATGTTGAGCCCGCTGATAGTGACCCAGCCATCAACCACTGTCGCAAAGCTCAGGTCCTGATACAAAGTGCACGGAGTTGCATAATAAATTGCCATCCTAACCAATCCGGTTGGGGCATCGTCATCCACCAGCAGTTGTATTTCAGTTATGTGTCCGGTGCCCGCCGTGTTTAGCACGTACATTCCGACCCAGGTATCGGCCGGTACTTCATAGGTCTTGTTCCCCCTGGTCAGGCCAAAGAAAGGGTCGGCAGGCTTGGCCGCCAGGCAAAGAGGTAGCAGGCCAAATAGCACGCCGACAGTTGCCAATAATCGCCATGTTCTTTTCATATTACCCCTGGATCTTGCGGCGCATTCTCTGGCCGGTCACTACATTCTCAAAATAACATTCTCCTGTCATGGGAAACAAGTAACGTAAACCTACCTAACATCTAAAATGGTGGAGTAGTCGCCAGCCTGTCGCAATCCGGTTCCTGTTTACCGGAATAGAAAACGTGAGCGGCTGTAATAAGCCACGTAATCGATTGTAATTGCCTGGGGATCCGTAGAGAAGTAGGCACTAAATTTGCGCGGTGTCGTCCAGCGATTGTTGACTCGTACCGGGAATTAGCGATATCGGCGGGATACGATCTGGGGATTGGTGGAGGCGGGGGAGAGTCGAACTCCCCGTCCAAGAAAAATTGCCCGGAATCTGCTACAAGCTTAGTCAGCTAATTTAATCTTACCTGGTGGACCTCAACCGACGGAGTTCAACCAGGCCAGTCGATATTTCTTTCGCCGCTCTTATCGACGTCGGAGAAGCGGCACCCCAACTTAACGTCACCCAATCCCGGCCCGTCGAGGTGAGGCCGGGTTGGATGTGCTACCTGTTAATTAGGCAGCAACTAAAACTGCATCATCGGCAGTTAATTTTTGTCACGTGATTAATGAGGGTAGTGACATCCTCAGCTTGCAATTCCGCAACTAACCTTCCCTGTCGAATCCACGCGCCCCCTTGTTAAATCAGTCGAAAGCCAGAAGTGGGACTAGATGATCACGTCTTGCTTTCGCGGCGGTTTTTAAGTGCCCGAGACATTTCCCTGTCCGTCTCGCGGCGGGTTATGGTTTCCCTCTTATCGTGCAGCTTTTTGCCTTTAGCCAGCGCGATTTCTATCTTGGCAAGATTGTCCTTCAAGTAAAGGCGGGTGGGAACCATAGTCAAACCTTTCTCCGCCATCTTGCCGGTAAAATCGCGAATTTCCTTGCGATGTAAAAGCAGCTTCCGGGTTCGCGTCGGTTCATGGCTCATATAGCTGCCGGCATCGTATCGGGCGATATGCGCATTCCAGAGCAGCAATTCATTTCCTTCGTGGCGAACATACGCATCGCCGAGATCGACCTGACCGGCGCGAATTGATTTAATCTCGGTACCGGTTAGTGCCAGTCCTGCTTCGATAGAATCGCCAATATGATAATTATGATAGGCTTTTCGATTGGTGGTAATTACGTGAATTGTTGCCATGTTTCTTATTATACACGCATGAAATATCCCTTGACAAGTTGACGATATAATTGTATTATTACTAGTTTGTGTGTATGAGTTACTTTCTTGCTCGTTTTCGAACTCTACCCGGTGTCAAGATTTATCTATCCATTTGATAAAATC
>JAUSGV010000189.1 GCA_030648675.1 Dehalococcoidales bacterium | reverse complement strand
TTGAACGAAGCGCGTATCCTCGAGACAGCACTCCGTCAGATGATTACTCTCAAAGGTGATTTCGAGGTCATCGTCGTCGACGGGGGCAGCACCGATAGCACGATGTCGATTGCCGGCCGTTTTGTCAGGGTTTTGAGCAGTCCGAAAGGCCGTTCGACACAGATGAATCTCGGGGCGAAGGCAGCCGGCGGTAATGTCCTGCTTTTCCTTCACGCCGATACGCGGTTGCCGGAAGGTGCCTTTCGTGCTATTGCAGAATCGATGAACGATCCGGCAGTAATAGGGGGGCGATTCAAAATCAGGCTCGACGAGCAGGGATGGCAATACCGGATGGTCGGGTCGAGCATTAACCTGCGCGACCGATTCTTTAACGGATTCACCGGCGACCAGGCAATATTTATTCGCAAATCGGTATTTGAGACCCTCGGCGGGTATCGCGACATACCGCTAATGGAAGACCTCGACCTGGGCCGGCGAATGTGCCGCTATGGCAAAGTCGTCAGGCTCCCGCTTAGTGTGGTTACCTCCGCCCGCCGTTGGAAGAACAACGGAGTATTCCGGACTATTTTGCTGATGTGGGCATTAAGATTAGGCTACCTCCTCGGTCGTCCGCCGCGGCGTTTTTTCCGGTTATACGGTGACACGAGATGAAAGGCCCGGCACTGGCGGTAATGGCCCGGGCACCCATCCCCGGCCGCGTGAAAACCAGACTGCAGCATGATTTAACTCCGGAACAATGTGCGGCGCTTTCTCTGGCTTTTCTTAGAGATGCCGTCGCCCTCGCCGTGGGCCTTCCCTTGTACACCCCGTTCCTCGCTTACACTCCCGGGAACGCACGTAAACTCTTCCGGGAAATAACACCGGAGAGAATGCAGATCATACCGCAAACATCCGGCAGCCTGGGAGAGCGAATGCACCAACTCATAGTTGCTCTGGAAATCCGGGGGTATTCGCCGGTTGTCTTGATCGGTACCGATATCCCCACCCTGCAGCCGGATACCCTTCTTCAGGCAGCCAGGGAACTCGAAAATGCCGACCTCTGTTTTGGGCCGAGCCGGGACGGGGGGTACTACCTGGTGGGGATGAACCGGTCTGACGAACGTATCTTCCAGAATATCGAATGGAGTACATCGAGCGTACTATCTCAAACAATGCGAAACGCCAAAGCTGCCGGGCTTTCCGTTGCTTTGCTCGAAGAATACTCCGACATCGACACGTTTAATGACCTAAAGAAGCTCACGGCAAGTATCGGCCGGACGTACCAGCCTCCGGGCAATGTCCCTCCACATACCGCGGGATGGCTGAGGCAAAACCGGAATATTTTCAGATAGTACGATTGCCTCCGCCCGGCATATCTCCGCTTGAGTTGGCCGTTTTATTGAACTATACTGAGGAAGATTTTCAGCGTGCGGAGTAGAAATGGCACTGGACCTAACCAAAGTAGCGTCACAGGTCGGGGAAATGCTGCACCGGCTGAAAGACCGCAATGACCAAAGAAAAGAGCACCTGCTTCAGGCACTGAATGCCCTCCATCGAAGCAACGCCGAGTTCGAACGACTGAAAAAGAAAATCGATGCCAGCAAGACCACGTGGCTCGTCGCCGCACTGGTCGAAGAACCGGGAACCACCTATCCCCAGCCGCCGTTACCTGCCGAATTTACCGTGGTAGCCAGCGACGGGTCTCATATCGATGTCGACCGCCATCACGGGGCGCGCTGCTATTTAATAAACACGGGCGGGGTGACTCTCCACTATGGTGCCAAGCCCAATGCTGAACTGGACAGCCAACCCAGGCTGTACGACGCTGATGAGGACATGGTTGTCGTCCCTCCGGATGGAAAAGGGCGGGACCAAATGGTGGAAGGCGGGTTGTTGAGTATCAAGCGAGGCGTGGAAGAATGCCGCTGCCTCACCAGCCTTGCCGTTGCACAACCCGCCGGAAGTTCCGTTATTGCGCTTCTGGATGGTTCGCTCATCCTCTGGGGGCTCGAGGCGTTCCCTGATTTCGTGACCGACATTTTTCTGTTTAAGGGCTTCCTCGCTCACCTGGACACCATGCGTAAGCTAAATACGGACAGGACACTGGCAGTGGCAAGCTATATCAGTCTGCCGCGCAGCGCCGACGTCGTTAACGCAATGCGATTATCTCTCTGCCCGCACGAAACCGTGGACTCTGACCGCATGTGCCAGGATTGCGGTACCAAAGAATGCGAAACAGTGGCCGGGGTTCTCGACCGGGAACTATTCTCCCGCGTGCTTAAGCCGGGCGAAAGGTCGGCCCTTTTTATCAGCCAATCATCGGTAGTAAAAAAACATTACGGAGAAAACCGGGTCAATTTCTTTTACCTGCGGCTCGATGATGAGGTCGCCCGCGTGGAAATACCACAATGGGTGGCGCAAGACGAAAGATTGCTCAATCTAACTCACACATTGATAATAGACCAGTGCAAACGCGGCCACGGCTACCCGGTGGCACTTTCCGAAGCCCACGAACAGGCAGTGATCACCGGCGTCGACCGGGAAGATTTCTGGCAGCTTGTGGAAGCTCTCCAATCTGAAGAGCATTTACCTGCACTCACCTCGGCCAAAAGCTATAGTAAAAGTACGAGGTGGGTGTAAATACAAAATCCGAATCTCGAATAACGAAATCCGAAAAAATACTCCCTATAGTTCGTAAAGCAGATCAGGAAGGAGGCTAAAATGTCAGAAGAACGAAAATGGGACAGAAGAGGGACAGGTGCGACCGGCGGGGTTATCTGGTTTATCGGCTGGCTCTTTACGATCGGATTTGCTAATCTTGTCTGGTGGAAAATACTTCTCGGCATTATTATCTGGCCGTACTTTTTGGGAGTTACATTAAGATAGGAGGGAATCACACAAATGGGCAGCAAGGGAAGGAAGAGCGTCAAGAAGCCGAAGCAGGATAAGAAGCAGGGCTCGGCACCGGCAGCCAAGAAGAAATAAATCCGAAATACTAAATACGAAATCCGAAACAAAGCAGTCCTTTTTTGTCATTCCCGCGGAAGGGGGAATTGAGTGATGTCCTCGTCTGGATTCCGTATCGAGTACGGAATGACAGTGGAGAGAGATTGTGAGTTGAGCATGGCAGAAAATCGTGTTGGTGAAATAATCGAATCAAGTACTTCGGAGTTCGCGGCGCAATGTTATGAGCTTTATCAGTCACCGCCTCTCGGCAGCCTGGTGAAAGCATCCCTTTCGCCCGAGGGATCGACCATTCTTTACGGTTTGGTTTATCAGTCGACCACGACGAGCCTGGATCCCGGGAGGCGCCCTATTGCCCGGGGCAAGGATGAGACAAGCGAGGCAGCCATATACAAAGCCAGCCCGCAGTTGGAAAAGCTGTTGCGGACCGAGTTCCGCGTATTGGTTGCCGGACATTCGTTGGATAAAAAGCTGCACCATTACCTGCCGCCGAATCCCGCCCGCATCCACAGCTTCGTTCACGAGTGCTCCCTCGAAGAAATCAGGGATTTCGGTCGTTCGTTCGACTTTCTGAATCTTCTCTTGAATGCACGCTTACCAATTCCACCGGAAGAACTGGCCGCTGCAGCCCTGCGGCACATCAGCACGGTTTTTCCCGACCCGGATGCCTATCTGGTAGCGGCGGGGAAAGAACTGGCTTTGCTGCTGAACAACGACTTTAACCGGCTGAAGGCAGTACTGGGAAGAATAAAAACCGAATGAATAAGGGACTTTCAACGAATGCAATCGTAAACTGTCATTGCGAGGGCGAAGCCCGTGGCAATCTCAATAAATTAGTATGGATTGCTTCGGTTCGGCTCGATGCCGAATCTCGCAATGACAGTGGAAAGAGGGAATCGCTAGAGATTCTTCGGAGGAGTAGAGGGTGACTGCGGAAAACGCTCGTGAGCATCTGGGTATCGTCGTCTCCGGTTCGTTGACCGGCGGTGTCGAGGTAAGGCTGGAGAGTTCCTCTTCTGTTGAAGAGGTAGTTGTCGGGCGATATGTTACCGTCGAAGGTGAAAAAAGACGCTTCTTCGGTATGATAACCGATATCACCCTGGGGACAACCAACGATCAGATAACCAGGAATCCCCCCGATACCACCGATCCTTTCATAACCAAAGTGCTGGCCGGCACCAGTACCTTCGGCACGCTTCATATTCTGCCGATGCTGACCATGGGCGGCAGCGCAGCGGAATTACTCGAAGGACCGCAGCCGGTAAAAACGGTCCCGGCGCATTTTTCTACGGTTAATTTGGCCTCGGATTACGACATGGGGTTGATCTTCGGGGAAGAGAGCGAACAACGGTTGTGGATCGGCAACCCTCTCGATATGGAGACCAGGCTTTGCCTTAACCTGGAAGAATTCGTCAAGCGCTCCAATGGCATCTTCGGCAAGAGCGGCACGGGGAAGACTTTTTTAACCAGGATACTCCTTGCCGGCATGCTGCAAAAAAGTAAGGCGGTCAATCTCGTTTTCGACATGCAAAACGAATACGGTTGGCAGGGTACGAACGAGGGCGGGCCGCCGGTAAAAGGCCTTAAGCAGCTCTTCCCATCCAACGTGGCGGTATTTACCCTGGACGAACAGAATTCACGGGGTCGCGGCGCCAGCGTCGATGCGGTAGTGAAGATAGGCTTCGGTGAAGTTGAGCCGGAAGATGTAGCTTTACTGCGCCAGACGTTGAATCTGACCGACCAGGCGGTGGAGACCATTTACCAACTCAACCGCATTTTCGGTAACAACTGGATTCAAAAGACCTTAAGCACAAAATTCGATGAACTTCCGGAAGGGTTGGCGAGTATCCACGAGAGCACGTTCAAAAACCTGCAGCGGGGCCTGGCAACAATCGCAAGGCTGCCGTTTATGCAGGCACAGGGAGCGGGGAATACCGTCAACGACATCCTGGCTTACCTCGATAGGGGTATCAACGTCGTCCTCGAATTCGGACGGCACCGCGATATCACTACGTATGTTCTGGTATCGAACATGCTCAGCCGCCGTATTTACAACCACTACCAGAAACGCACTGAAGAATCTATGGCCGCCGGCGATGATAATACAAAGCCCCGCCCGCTGGTGATCACCATCGAAGAAGCCCACAAGTTCCTCAATCCGGAAGTGGCCGATCAGACCATCTTCGGTACGATCGCTCGCGAAATGCGTAAATATAACGTAACCTTGCTGGTTATAGACCAGCGCCCCAGCGGGATCGACGAAGAGGTGATGTCGCAACTGGGCACCAAGATAACGTGTTTGCTGGATAACGAACGCGATATCGATGCCGTACTCGGCGGAGTGTCCGGTAAGAATGAACTCAAGAGCGTCCTGGCCCGCCTGGCCGCGAAACAACAGGCGTTGATCTTCGGACATGCCGTTCCAATGCCGGTAGCCTTCAAACCGCGCGACTACTCGGCAGATTCCTACAAGGAATTCATGCCGGGCGGTAAAGCGGCCAAGAAACCTTCGGAAAAGGACATCGAGGATTTGTGGAAGTAAG